>JBGSRG010000240.1:0-46190 GCA_041737685.1 Phycisphaerales bacterium
CCCGGAATCTCGCAGCGGACTCGAGTTGCGAGGGCGAGAAGATCTCGAATCGGCGCAGGTGCTTGGTTGAGCGAGCGAAAGACTCGCCCGGATAGTCGTCGCCAACTCGCAGGTCGACTTTGAGCAGTCCCCCCGGCTGAAGCCAGAAGCGATCGGGAAGGAGCCAGAAGTCGTGTGCGAAGGCGGACGTCGTGACGACCAGCAGTAGCGCAAGGGCGGCGACGGGCTGAGCTCGAGTGGCGAACATGCGGATGGCCTCGGAAGGGGAAGACTGAGGTGCAAAGAGAAACGGCCGCGCCGACGGGTGCGTTCGACGCGGCCGTAACACAGATTACTTATCGATGGTCAAGCGAGATAAGGGTTAGGGAGTCGGGAAGTTGTTGGGGCTGGAAGTGACCGGGACGGTCAGGTAGGGGAAGGCGTTGTAGAAGAAAGAGTCGTCGATGAAGGCCTGATCGGTGAAGGGCAGATTGCCCTGCGGTGCGTTGCCGCCCGATTGTCCGGCGTCGGGATAGAGCGCACCCATCACGGCGCGGAGAGAGATGTCAACCACGTCGTCGCCGGGACGACGGCCGTTGGGAAATCCGGCGGTGTCTCCGCCGAGCACGCCTAAGGGGTTCTGAGAACCGCGGGGTTGTACGGCGATGGAGGTGTTGAGACGAAGGATCTCAGCGGGGGTGCCGTTGGCGGGCTGGGTGAGGCCCGGCACGCCGGTCAGGAAGACCTGAACCAGGTCGTTGCGCGGCAGAGTGGGCGGTGTCACACCGAAGAGCGAGCCGAGCAGGGCGGGCAGGGTCGGGTTGGTGACATAGCGAAGGAACTGACCGTCGCCGGAAGGACTTGAAGCGTTGAAGAGGTCCTTGTCGGGCAGGCCGATGACCAACTCGTTGACGAGCGGGTGGCCCAGACGCGAAACCTGAACAAACGCGCCGGACTGAGTGTTGGGCTGGTCGTAGGTCGGGGTCGTGGTCAGTGAGCGGTTCTGTGGGACGCTGCAAGTGGTCCAGGCACCGAGGACGGGGTCCATAGGTGCGCTGCTGGTGCTGCTGCCGACGAGATAATTGATGGGTATCTCGATCGCGAGCGTGGTGACGTTGTTGAAGGCAAGCGTGTCGGCTTTGCCAGCGGGGTCACCCAAGGGATCGAGGTTGACGAGGTCGAAGACCTCACCCAGATTGACCACGAAGGGATCTTTGCGCTGACCGACGAAGACACGCGCGGGCGCTCGGGCTCCGGGAAGGTTCACTTTGTAGATGTGGCGCAGGGCGTAAGGCTCGTAGTTGCCAGCGACGAAGGACTTGCGGCCGATGAAGTCGACGGGCTTGCGGAAGGCCGAGACGCGAGAGTCGCCGAACTGTGTGAGAGCGGCTGATTGGCCGGTGAACCGATCGCCGAAGGTGACGTCTACGGTGAAACTCTCGAGTTGATTGGCGTTCTCACGATTGAAGACGAATGGGCCGATCTGTCCGGTGTTCACAAGCGGCACCGGGACGCTCTCACTGCCGATCGTCAGGGCTGTGCCGCGAATGGCTTGGCTAAAGCGGAAGGTGAAGGTCACATCTTCCTGACCGTCGCCGTTGTTGTCGATGTGGATCTGGTAGAGGGCGTTGGGGTCCATCGGGAAGAAGTTGGGGCCGCCGTAGGAAGTCTGAAAGGGCTGATAGTTAGCGATGAGCGTGACGAAGCCGTCGCGTCCGGCTTCGTAGGACCGGAACATGTAGAAGTCGGTCGCGTCGAGGCGCGGCGAGCCGGCGATGGAAGGTGCTTCGCGGTGACTTGATGCCATTGCGGGTGAAGCGGTGGCTGCGGCGGCAATGCAGATCGCGCCGGCAGCGGTGAGACGTTGACCGGAAGTAGAACGGAACGGGACGTTCATGCGTGGGCTCCTAGGGGGACTCTCGGGACGGATCACTCTGACAGGACTTGCCGGAGTGTGGTGAGGCCTGATGAACGCAGGGCCGGGAAGCGGATGAATGGACACTCAGATCGGGACGTGTCGGGCTCGAGCGGCGAGAGCGGTCAAGCGGGGCAGTTGGCACAAGCGCACTACGCCGGTGTGACAGTGCTACGGAACGAGCTGAGGGCGGTTTTTGCTCCGCGAACTGGATTGGCGCGGTTCAGCGTCAAAGTCGAACGGAGAAGCACGCCGGTGCGGCTGGTTGGTGGCGAGGCGTCTTTGCCGGGTGGCCCGATCAAGTGGCTTCAACTTCCCGATACTCTCAGTCGCCATCAGCGGCCGAGCGATCCGGCCGCGTGTGGGGCACGTGCGGAGGAGTTGGCAAACGGGTTTCCCTTTGACCCTCCGCACGCCGCACGGCCGGTACCATGCATGCCATGCGGCAAGTCACGCTCATCACCACCGGCGGAACGATCGAAAAAACCTACGATGAGCAGACGGGGGGTTTGGTCAATCGGCGGTCGATCGTGCGGCGGATGCTGACGCGCTTGCGGCTTGAAGAGACACAGGTCTCGGTGATTGAACTCATCAGCAAGGACAGTTTGCACCTGACCGACGACGACCGGGCTCGGATCGTCGAAGCGGTTCGAGCAGCTGGCGCGTGCATGGAGCCTGTGGTTGGTGGAGACGGTGCGGGGCACAAGGAGCCGGACAGGGGGCCGGGAGGCAGCGCGACGGGCGAGCGCGGCGGCGTCGTGGTTCTGCATGGCACCGACACCCTGAGCCTGACAGGCGAGAGGCTGCTGAAGGAACTCAAGGACTTGAAGCGGCCGGTGGTGCTGACCGCGGCGATGCGTCCGTACGAAATGGCTCGGAGCGATGCTCTGCAGAACCTGACCGAGGCGATCTTTGCGACGGGCGTGCTGGAGCCGGGGGTTTATGCCGCAGTGCATGGACGCGTGCTGGAGTTTCCGGGGGTGGTGAAGGATCGGGAACGGGGCACGTTTGTGAAGGCGTAGCGGGCGATATGGCGTTGCAAGGGCGGACCTGTGGAAGAGCACACATGCAAGCGATTCTGCTGGCGATCGGCGCGGGGCTTTGCTGGGGCGTAGGCGAACTGTTCACCAAGAGCGTTCTGCACACGCACAAGATCGGGCCGATGACGGCTATCGCGGTGCGAAGCACTGTGGCGCTTCCGGTCATATGGGCCGCGTACTTCATCGCGACGCACATTGTCAAGTCCGGGCGAGAGAACCCGGCTTGGTACAAGGGTGCGCTCGCGGGCGGGGCCGACAGCGTCACGATTCTGAAACTCGTGCTGGGCAGCGGCTTGGTCGCCGGCGCGGCGGCGATGATTTTCTTCTACGCGGCTCTGTCGATCGGCGAAATCAGCCGGATCAAGCCGATCGCGTTCACGCTTGCGCCGGCGGTGGCGGTTTTGCTTGGGTGGCTGGTGCTTGGCGAGGCGATGACACCGAAGAAGGCGATTGGTGTGGTGCTGATCCTTGCGGGCGTGCTGACACTGACGGGCAGGGGTTGAGCAAAGCGATCGATTGGGAAACGACAACCGCCCGGCGCTTGTGCGCGCCGGGCGGCTGGTTCATGCAACGAGGTTGTGTTCGCGCGACTCAGGCGTTGATGCCGGTGATCACGACTCGCGTGTACTTCTGACGGTGGCCGGTTTTCTGACGCGAACCCTTCTTGGCCTGGAAGTATTGAATGCGGAGTTTCGGACCCTTGACCAGCGGTTCGATGATTTCGGCGGTCACGCTTGCGCCCGCGAGCAGCGGCGTGCCGACCTTCGCGTCCGCACCGACTTTGCCGCCGACGAGAAGGACGCGGTCAAAGGTGATGGATTTGCCTGATTCGGTCTCGCCGGCGTCGAGCAGATCGATCTCGATGATGTCGCCTTCGGTGACGCGGCGCTGTCCGCCGCCTTCTGCAATGATCGCGTACATGGATGCAACCCTTTGGCTCTGCCGCACCTATCGGGGGGCCGGGTGGTCGAAAGTTCGACCGTGCCGAGCCCGCTTAAATCCGGGTTCGTTGCGGGAGAGCAAGCTTAGGTTGGGTTGCGGGTCCGTTCCAATCCGGGGCGTTGGGCAAGGGATGGAAGGGTGAGCCGAGAGCGAAAGTCAGTATTGCGACCCGGTGTAGTTGATCGTTGTGACTTTGCAGTCATTGACCTCGTTGTAGAGAGCCAGCGTGGCGGCGTTGTTGCCCATGTTCTTGACGCGATAGCGCAACGCCCCATTCCGGGGGTTGTACCAGATCGATCCGCTACCCGAGCCCGTTCCGGCTTGGATGTGCTTGGTCTGGGGGTGCCACTTGTTCGGGTTGTTCGCGGTGTCGATGACGTAAACCGCTGTGTTTGCCGGGAGCCACGGGTTGAGGTGCTTGTCGTCGCCGCCTGCGTCGAAGATGTTGGTAAGGTCGGCGGGCCAGCCGCCGTTGTTGGCGGCCAGCGCGGGGTTGAGCGTGATGGCCTGCAAACGAGCTCCCTGAACTGCGGTGTTTAGCGCTCCTCGCGCCCCCTGAGCCTTCGAGATTCGGGCCCTCTCGGCGTAGTCGAAGTACTTGGGCACGGCGACGCCCGCAAGGATCGCCAGAACGACGATGACGACGATGAGTTCAACGAGCGTGAAGGCGCGCGGGCGGCTCGAGCGACGTGTGTTATCGGAACTGGGCATGAACTTTCTCCCTTGCCTGCGCTGTCGGCCCGGAAGCCCCCGGTCTTGAGGAGAGATGGGCTCGTTGTTCACAATGCCTGGTTGAAGAATCGGGTCCAGTTGCCGAAGGCGAACGAGCGCAGGTCGGCGTCAGTCCAGCCGCGATTGATGAGCGCGTCGAGCAGTCGGGGAAGGTGTTCGGGACGGTCAATGGCTGCGGGCAGCCGTGATGAAGGGAAGCCACCGTCCATGTCGGAGCCAAGCCCAACGTGCAGCAGATCGCCGGAGATCTCGCAGACGTGCTCGACGTGGCGCACACACGATTCGATCGAGGCACGGCCGGAGTCGTGAGCCGTGGTATCGAGGAAGCGAGAAAAAAGGTTGAGTCCGATGATGCCGCCGGGCACTTGGTTCGCGGGCGCGGGCCGCTCGACGATCGCGCGGATCTGAGCGTCGCTGAGGTGTCGCTGTTCGGATGGATCGGCGAGCAGTGCGCGGCAGTTGGAGTGCGAGGCCATCACGGGCCCGCGAGCGCACTCTATCAACTCGCTGAAGGCTCGGTCCGAAAGGTGCGAAGCGTCGTGAACGATTCGCAGCGCGTCCATTCGCCGTACCAGATCGCGGCCGAGGTCACTCAGGCCGTGCGATGTGGCGTTTCCGCCCGCGTAGCGAGATTGATGGATCCACGCCATGCCGATGGCCACTACGCCGCGCTCGCGCCACCATTCGAGTTCGTCTGGTGAGCGGATGGGGTCAGCGTTCTCGATCAGGATGCCGACGGTGAGGGGCTGCGGCTCAGAAGATTGGGTTGCTTGGCCGGATGAAGCACTCGCGACGTGGGGGCCGGGTCGTCGGTTGCCGAGTCTTGCCAAGAGTCGTTCGGGTGAGGGTGGCACCGGTTCAGCGACGCCCATCCCGCCGCGGATGTCGCCCGTGCCTGAGTCTGAACGCAGGAGGTCTCGAAGACTGAGATTGATGTGGCCCTGATCGCGCCAGGTGAGGTAAGCCTCGAGTTGGGCACGGCCAGCACGGTGTGCGGCGTCGGCATCGTGAGACGGGTACTTCTCGGGCGCGATGGCCAGAGCGGCGGAGGCAACAGGCTCCGTGAAAATCGTGCCCAGAGCCAAGCGGACACCGCCGAAGGTGTTGGCGTGGGGTGCGAGCGATGGGAGCGTAACGGCCGCGGGCGGGTGGGGGAGGTTGGCAGCGGATTTCTCGAGTTCCGGTAGTGTGGCGAGCATGTCTCGCTTGTTCACGGCGAGATAGGCGAGATCCAGGTGTGAATCGAAGAACGGAATCTGTGCAAGTGGGGGGTTTGGAGGCACGCGGGGACTGTACGTGGAATCGCGGATGGGGCTGCGGTGTGCGGGGCGCGGCTTGATCGACCAGACAGGTGTGGCTGGTGGGAGGATCGAAGGCTGATGCGAAGACGGTGCAATCAGGGTGTTAGACTTGTAAGTCCGCCGCTCCCTCTGAGAGAAATCCAATGGCTCAACACACGCACATGCTCGGGTCAGAGTCTCGGGATACGCGATTGCGCTGTCCGAAGGACTCGACGCTGATGGAGAAGTCCACGGTTCGAGGCGAAGTGGGCGGCACGCCCGTCGAGGTGACGGTTGATCGTTGTGCTTTCTGTGGCTCGCTCTGGCTGGACAAGCACGAACTCGAATCGTTGCTGAGCATGAAGGCGGCGAAAAAGGTTGACGTAGGCCCGTTTGACAGCAACCGGCAGAACCCGAGAGGATCCGAGGCGGTAGGTGGATTGACTTGCCCGCGCGATGCGAGCATCCTTGTGGAGGTTGAGCACGAACAGCAGAAGCACGTGCTGATCTGCGTGTGTACCGAGTGCGGCGGGAAACTGCTTGACGCGGGTGAGTTGCTGGACCTGGCAGAGTTCACGGTCGTTGAGCGCATTCGGGCTGCGATTGGGCGTGCGTAGGCGGCGCGAGAGTGGCGGGTGGGCTGGGTTTCAGGGGGCGTGGAGGGCAGACGTGCGGGAGAAGATGACGGCGGCATCTACAGCAAAAGCTGACGGCGCTTGCTCAGAGCGATCTGTGCGGCTGAAGGTGCTGAGCGTCCATGCCGAGGGTTCGGCCAGCGATGGCGCTGGGGGTCGGAATGCGTGGCAGGCGGGTCATGGCACGATCGCCCACTCCAAGACCGGCAAGTGGCGCGCGGCTGTGCTGATCTTGGTCCACCTGGTCATTCTTGCGCACGTGATTCAGTGGCTGCTGACGGGCATGACGCTCTCACCGGTGGAGCCGAGCGAGAGCATGCAGACGCTTCGCGAGGGGGCCGTGAACGCGGGCTTTGTGATGTTTCTGCTTGCGCTGTCGTCGACGGCGTTGTTGGGTCGGTGGTTCTGCGGCTGGGCGTGCCATGTGGTGGCGTTGCAGGATGCCTCTGCGTGGGCAATGATGAAGTTGGGTGTGAAGCCCAAGCCGTTCCGGTCGAGGCTGCTGTTGTGGGCACCGTTGGGTGTTGCGTTGTACATGTTTGTGTGGCCGGTGTTCCATCGCGATGTGCTGCGGCCGGTCTTTGGGGATGAGTGGGGGCGTCTGCCGCTTTGGCTGGGTCAAAGCGATCCGATGCCGACGATCCGGACCGAGTTTCTCGTGCAGGACTTCTGGGCGACTTTCCCGGCGTGGTACACCGCGATCCCCTTTTTCTTCGTGATCGGCTTTGCGTGCGTGTACTTTTTGGGCAGCAAGGGCTTCTGCACGTATGGGTGTCCGTATGGCGGGTTCTTCGTGCCGGTGGATCGTCTGGCGATTGGCCGGATTCGCGTGAACGACGATTGCAACCAGTGCGGACACTGCACGGCGGTGTGCACCTCGAACGTGCGCGTCCACGAGGAGGTCCGCGACTTTGGCACCGTGATGGACCCCGGCTGCATGAAGTGCATGGACTGTGTGAGCGTGTGCCCGAACGATGCGCTGCGATTTGGTGTCGGTGCCCCTGCGTTTTTGACCAAGCCGAAAGATGACTCAGCGAAGCAACGCGCGGCGAAGGCACGCGCTGCGCGAGAAGCGAGGTATGACCTGACCAAGAGAGAGGAGTGGGCTTTCGCGGGCTTGTTCCTGGTGGTGCTGATGAGTTTCCGCGGCTTTCTGAACGAAGTGCCGCTGCTGATGGCCGTGGGGATGGCGGGCGTGGGGACGTTTCTCATACACAAGTGCTGGCGGCTGATCCGCGAGCCCTCGGTGCGCATGGTGAATCTGCAACTGAAGGTGAAGGGCCGGATGCGTGCTGTCGGTTGGGCGACGATCGCGCTGACGATCGTGTTTGTAGCCGTGGGTGCGTGGTCGGGCGTGGTTCGCTGGCACACCTGGCGCGCAGGGCAGTTGTACGCGCAGATGACGGTGCCGCTGAACGCGGTCTTTCGGCCCGAGTTTCAGGTCTCAGAGTCGCAGCGCGTGGTGGCCGAGCGATTGGTTTCGCACTACCAGCGTGCCGATTCGTTTGGTGCGTACGCGGGCCGCGGCATTGGCTGGGGCCTGAACGCCGACCAGCGATTGAACCTTGCCTATGGCCTGTGCGTGCTGGATGAACTGGAGGCGGCGGAGCGCGAGTTCGAGCGAGTGGTGCGGACAGGTTCGCCTCGAGATGGGCTGGTGTTTCAGTTGGCGCAGGTGTCGAGCGCACTGGGCCGCTCGCAAGAAGACATCCAGACCATGATGGAATCGGCACTTCGCGAGCACCCTGACTTGGACGATGTTCGTGCCACGCTGGCGGCGGAAGTTTTGCGGACCACTCCCGAGCGGGCGGACCGCGCGGTAGCGATGTGGGACGAGCGTCTGATGCAGCGACATCTGGACGCGGGGACGTATCTGGCCGCGGCTCGCACCATGCTGCAAGCACAACGAACCGAGCGAGCGCAAGCGTTAACCGAGAAGGCGATTGCCGTATCGGACAAGCGCATGGATGCCGACGGATTGTTGCAGGTTGCGAGGTTGCGATTGGCCGCGGGCAAGGCGGATGAAGCGGCAACGCTGATTGAGCGGGCGGTGAAGATGCCGACCAATCGCGGCAACAACGCCATCGCCGCAGCGGGCTTGTTTTCGCAGATGAACCGGGAAGATCGCGTGAGCGCGATGACGACCGACGCGACAGACCGCGCTGAGAAACTTGGCCCCCACTCGGGGCAGGCGAGTGTCTTTGTCTCGGCGGCGCAGATGCTGACGCAGCGGGGCAAGTTGGAAGAGGCCGCCGCGATGTACGAGCGTGCGGCGCGGGCAGTGGGCTATAGCGCTTGGGACGTTGGGTCGATCGGCCTTGCGATGGCGCAGACCGCGCAGTCGGCGCGCGAGTCGGGTGCCTCGCAGCGCGAAGGTGTCAGCGCGGCGATCACTCGGTTGACGGAGAGCGCGGTTTCGGCGCTGGAGCGCGCGTGCGAGATTGAGCCGGACGCGTCAACGCTGCGGCACGATCTGGCACAGGCGTACCTCGCGGCGGGGAAGAACGATCTGGCCGTGTCAGCGCTGGAGACCGCCGCAAAGGCGGGCGACAGGAACCCGGAACTGGCTGCGCGCATGGCCCAGTTGCTGGGCTATCTGGGTCGGGGCGCCGAGGCGAACCGATGGGTGGCCGAGGCTCAGAAGCGGGTGCAAGCGATGAATGATCGCGAGGCTGAGGCTACGAAGAAGCCGAATCCCGCCACGTGATGCGGACAGGCTTACCCGCGGTGCTCATTGGACCCTTGCAAACTCCGAACGCAGAAGGATTTTCGCCGGTTTGGCGCGCCGCAGAGATTGGTGATTGCAGAAAGTTTGGGAGCCGGGCCGATGATCCTCATCGCACGGAGCGCGAGCGTCAATATGCCAAAGACGGCCGACGAAAAAATGGAATCGCTGGACAGGTCACTCCGGAACTACCGGATTCTGTCTATTGCCCTGTTCGTGCTGCTGATGGTTACACAGCGGCAGCGGATTGTGGGCTGGATCGACCGCGCTGAGGGCTGGGTGGGAAATGTGGCGAGCGTGAGCGCCGCGCCTCCGAACTGAGTGGCTGGCGTTCTTTGCCAGTTGCGATCTCAGTCGGTAGCCTTTTTCGTCATTGGCCTTCTCAGCGAACCGGCCGTGTTGTCCAGCAGATCGCAAGGGCAATCGATCGCAAACGAGAATTACTTCTCGCGTTGGAGCCGATGCACTGATTTGGCTTCTGCTGCGTGTTGATGCTCCGTCGCAGAACGTTTGAGCCATGTTTGGGTAGCGACTGGCTGGCTCACCTACGACGCGCCGTAAGCCCTTTGGGCTACGCTCAGGCATGGTCAAAGAGTGCTGTGTTGGACCGGTTTCCATTGTTCGTGGCGACGCTGTTCGTCCTCTGACGATCATCGGCGGGCCGTGCGTTCTGGAATCGAAGGAACTTGGCCTTGAGGTCGGGGCTTCGCTCGACGCGCTGTGCCGCGAACTGGGCTTGGCGTATGTCTTCAAGGCGAGTTTCGACAAGGCCAATCGGTCGAGCATTTACTCTGCAAGAGGGCCGGGTTTGGAGCGTGGCTTGACGTGGCTTTCGGAGATTGGCAGCGAGTTGGGCGTGCCGCTGACGACCGACGTTCACGAGATGGACCAGGCCGAGCCGGTTGCTCAGCGGATTGATCTGCTTCAGATTCCCGCATTTTTGTGCCGGCAGACTGATCTGATCGTTGCCGTGGGGCGTGCTGCGGCCAAGCATGGGCGGGCGGTGAACATCAAGAAGGGCCAGTTTCTATCGGCAAAGGAGATGGCCGGGCCGGTGTTCAAGTTGGCGCAGGCAGGCTGTGAGAACGTGCTGCTCACCGATCGAGGCACGTTCTTTGGCTATGGCCGCCTGGTCAATGACTTTGTGGGAATCGCTGAGATGATGGACCTGAGCGTGGCGGGGCCGCAGGGTCAGAAGTGGGGCGGTGCGCCGGTGTGTCTGGATTGCACACATTCGACCCAGCGACCGGGCGGCAGCGTGACCGACGGCGACTGGCGGTATGCACCGATGCTCGCACGCGCGGCGGTGGCGTCGGGCGTGGATGCGCTGTTTATGGAAGTTCATCCTGATCCACCAAAGGCGATGTCGGACGCGGCGACGCAGATTCCGTTGAGCGAGGCCAAGAGAGTTTTGACCGAGGTGGCGGGGCTTCGGCGTGCGATGGCGGGTCTGCTTGCTCCGGCGGCGCGGTGAGCGGGTGATGGCCGTTGTCACGGCTCGATTCGGAGCAGGCACGACGGAACACTTTGCGTGTGCCTCAAAGCAACAACGCCCGGCGAGACCAGGCGTTGTGAGCATGACGCTTTGAATGTGCTTGAGGTGGTCGGTCTTGCGGGCTACTTGGGAAGCGTGTCAAAACCCGCGATCGGGCCTGCTTTCACGCCCGCGTTCAGGCCGTCAGCCAGACCGGGCGCGGCATGTCGGCGTCGTCGGGCAAGATGCTGACCTTGCGGCCCTGGAACTTCACCTTGCCGGGTGTGAGAGCAAAGAGGCTGTCATCGCGGCCGATGCCGACCATGAAGCCCGGGCGGTGCTTGGTCCCGCGCTGCCGAACGATGATGGAGCCAGCGTTGGCTTTTTCGCCGCCGTAGAGCTTGACTCCCAGATACTTCGGGTTGGAGTCGCGACCGTTCTTGGTCGAGCCTTGTCCCTTTTTGTGTGCCATAGCGTTGTTTCCAGTACCAAAGGGCGAGCGGGCCGAAGACCCGAGAGCCGGACGAAACTTGGGATGATCAATCGCCGAAGCCCACTTCACATCGGCGGTTTCGCCTTGATTGACGGGCCGAGATGGTAGACCAGATTTATCGCATGATCCAGGACTTGGTTTCGAGCATGAGTGGCCGCAGGCGCTGTCCTTCGAGCGTACCCGGAACCCGGAAATCCAGTCGTAAAGTCTTGCGGAGAATGAATTTCTGCGACGTGCCGTCGGCGTCGTTGATTTCGACGGTGGCGGTTTCGCCCGAGAAGCCCGCCGCGTAGACGATCATGGCTTGTGGGTTCAGATCATTGAGGGACCAGATGACGAAGCCGTCTTTGCCGTTCTCCTTACCCTGGGTCAGTTCGCCGATGATCGAGATTTGGTCTTCTGCGAGCGGATTCTGAACCAGATCGAAGACCGTCTTCGTTGCGGCCTGTGGCACGTCGCGACCTGATCGGGCGACGTTGCCTTCGCCGTCGGAGAGCTCGAAACTCGGGGCAAACAGCACGTCCTGGCCGGCGTTGTTGACGACGCGGTAGGTCATGTAGGCATAGATTCGATAGCCGACGTTCGGCACGTCAACCGAGACCACTCGCATCGGGCCGGGTTCAATTTCGAGTTGCCAGTGCTGCGGCACGGGTGCGGGCTCTGGGGCCAATGCACCCGCAAGAGCGGCGAAAGCGAGCAACAGCGCTGAGAGCATGACTTGCGGGAGGATTCGCTGCATGATGGGTACCGCCGAGGGGTGGGAGAGGGAGTGAGTTGGCCGTCGCGGGAGGGCCGGATTCGGCTTTGAGCGGAGCAGGGTAGGGATTCAACGTGGATACTGGCCTTGATCAGGTGCCTCGATCACAGGCCCGGATCGCAGGTGTGGATCGCAGGTGTGGATCGTTGGACAGTCTCGAAGTCGGCAAAGTGTACACTCTGTCAGCGTCAGAAGTGCCCGCGTGGACGATCGGCTTTGCTCACAAAGCACGCTGAAGCGGGCGGTCAAAGTTGCCCTTAAGTTGAGCGTGGATTGAACTCTCACCCCCAAGACACGCCCGTAGGACCGTCGAAAATGCGTTCGGTCACGTCTGAGCGGGGCGTAAACGAGATGGATAAGGACGTTTATCCGGCGGCGGCATCATTGTCTGGGCCATTGACCCCTATGCCAGAATCCCGCGTCGCGGTGGTTCAGATTGAGCAGAAGGACCGTGCGGCGGCCGCGGCACGGTTGATGGCGGATCAGCATCCCGATCCGTATCACGCGGGCGAGCGGTTTCTGCAAGCGGCCTCGGCGTTGAAACTCGACCTCCGCTGGTTCTGGGGAGTGCCGGACGCGACGGGCGTTTCGGAGTTTTCGCAGGTGCTGCTTGCGATTATCGGCTCGGGTCGCACCGCGATGCTGTTTCTTTCGCCGGCAGCGCACTCCAAGGGTTTGTGGCGGTCGTTGGGGCGTGGAATGGTAAAGGAGGAGTCGGTGCGGGCGAGGTTGGAGCGTGTAACGCTGCTGGAGCGAGCGATCACTTCGCTGGGTGGAGTTGGGAGCGGCTCTGGGACTGGGGACGGTGGGCCGGGTGCCGGGAGCATCGCGCTGGTGCAAGCGCTGTTAGAGCCGCCCGCGGGGGCTGTTGGGGAAGCGTTTGAGGCCGGAGGCTTTTTGCGACTGGGTGATCTGGCGTACTTGCGGAAGCCCTTTGTGCCGACGAGCGTGCTTGAGGGCGCGAGTTTGCACGCGGGCGTGATGATGGGGCCGTGGCCAAAGGGTGTAGAGGTGCTTTCGCTCGCAGCTCTGCTGGGCGCTGGCGAGGTGGCCAGCATGGACGAGCGCATCGAAGACGAGCGCGTCGATGCGATGCTGATTCGGGCGCTTGAACGCAGTTACATCGACACGCTCGACTGCCCGGAACTGTGCGGGCTGCGGACGATCGAGGACGTGCTGGTCTCGCACAAGGGCGTTGGTCAGCTGGACCCACGGCTGTGGTGGCTGGTGTTACACGAGGGTCAGGCGGCGGGGTGTGTGATGTTCACGCCGGTGCGCGAGACAGACTCGGTAGAACTGGTATATCTTGGCCTTGGCCCGGAACTTCGGGGGCTGGGGCTGGGCAAGCTGTTGCTGCGTGAAGCGATTGAGGCGGTTGAAGTTTGGTGGCATAGTGCGCAGCGCCGGGCGAATGCCGGGGCGGGCGCAAGCGCTGGTGCGAGTGACGTTGTTGCGGCTTCGCGCGTGGGCAACCTCAGTGGTGGCATCACGCTCGCGGTGGACGTGCGAAACGTGCCCGCGCTGAAACTCTACCGAGCGGCGGGCTTTGTGCGCAGCGCGGTGCGCGTGCCGTTTGTTCGTTCGGTGTGACACGTTGTTGGTTGAAGCCGATCATGCGAATGCGCGTTTGTCAACCCCCTTTCCACGGATTGTTCGGTTGGCTGTGGGAAACAGTGGACAACTTTTTTTGTTTTGCGTAAACCCCTCTGGGAATCGACGAAGCGTGCGAAGAGTCGCTCGGAAGGAGCGCAGGCCGTTGAGTTTGCGGGCCGAAGGCGGTACGCTCTGCCCCCGGTCACGGACGCCGACCAACGCCCGATGTTCTTGGGGTCGTTCGAGAGATGAGTTGGCATGAATCACGGCTTTACGTAGACCGGAGCCTTCTTCGGTTGAGGCCGTGCATCGATTGCTCTGAACGACCCGGGAAGATCGTGTGACGACGAATGGATTCGCGTGCATTGCTAGCCCACGCTTGTGCGCTGGATTACCGTGTTTCAGAACGGAACTCCGCACAGGCTCATTTGACGCGACGAGGTGCCACCAGTGGAAGCACGCCAGAGTTTGCCGGTTGCTCGTGCTCGCGCCTCAAGGCTCGCCGACCAACAAGACGCTCACTCTGCGGTTCGCCCGGAGCAATCCGGGTCGACGGCCAACCGTGTTGAGGTGTTGCCGCCCGGACGCGACGGCGTGACCTCGGCACGGGTGATCGCTCGGCGGATTGATCGGCCCAGCGCTTCGGCAGTGCCAGCGATTCCCGCAGACGCGTCGGATCGGTTCGCGAACGCGCTGAAGGGGCTGCTGGGCGACGATCGATACACGCGATACGCCGGTACGCGGCTGAGCGCGAGTTTTTCGGCGAGCGAACTCCGACTCGTGGCGTCGAGCATGGCCCTGGCCGATCTGCTGCGTCGACGGTTTATGACCGAACTGCACCGTGCGGCGGAGGAAGCGCTGGGTCGGGGCATCTCGATCCGCGTGAGTTCCAGCGAGCGGGAGGCACCCGTTTCTGGGTCGGGTGTATCGGGTGTATCGGGTGGATCGGCGATGACCACGCAGGCCGCGTCGCATCTGGCGTCGAAGGCGGGTCTGACGCGGGTTGAGACACAGCACGTTGACACGCTTTCCAGGCCGCCGCGGACTGTGAATCTCACGCGTTATCGACTCGAAGATTTCATCGTTGGCGAGTCCAATCGATTGGCGTATACGTCGGCCATCCGCATCGGCGAATCGGAGGCTGTGGCGGGCGCACTGGCGTACAACCTGCTGTTCTTGCACGGGCCGTGCGGCGTGGGCAAGACCCACTTGCTGCAAGGCGTTGCCCTGCGATATCGCGAGCGGCACCCGGGGGCCGTCGTGCGTGTGACCAGCGGCGATGCCTTTTTGACCGAGTTTGTCAACGCTGTTCGCGACGCATCGGGCACGTCGAGTTCGGGTTCGGGGGGGGCGGGGGGTTCGGGCTCGTCGTCGGGTGTCGAGCGGTTCCGACGGAACTATCGGCGCGTGGACCTGTTGTGCATCGATGACGTGCAGTCGTTGGCTAACAAGGGCGCAACGCAGGCCGAACTGTTGCACACATTCGAGGAGATCGCGCGATCTGGCGCTCGGGTGGTTCTAGCAAGCGACCAAGCCCCCAAGCAACTGGCCAAATTCAGTCCGGCTCTGATTTCGCGCTTTCAGGCGGGCATGGTGGCGAGCATGTCGCCGCCGGATGAAGATCTGATCAAGCGATTGATCAAGGCCCTGGCGCTCAAGCGTGGCTTGAACGTCGACGACACGGGCATCGCGGCGGTTGCGGCGCACGCCCGCCTCTCGCCCGGCGCGGCCAGCGGTGTTTCGGTACGCGAACTTGAGGGGTTGATCACCCGCCTCGAAGCGGTCGTGAAACTCGTGGGCGATGATTCTGCGAGCGGTGCGGCCAGATCGGGGCTGATCAATCTGCTTGCCGTAGAGCGGGCGCTGGGCACGCCGGGCGCGGGCTCGTCCTCAAACTCGCCGCGAGCCTTCACGAGGCCGGTTCGGATCGAGACGATCATCACGCAGACGTGCCGGTTTCTGAGCGTGGACCCGGCGGATCTGAGTGCTCGGACGCGGCACAAGCGCGTTGTGCTTGCCAGGGCGCTCATCACGCACTTGGCCCGGCAGTTCACAACGATGAGCTATCCCGAGATTGCGCGGTCGATCGGTCGACCGAATCACTCGACGGTCATCACGGCCTATCAGCGGCTGGCGGCACAGATTGCGGCGGACGAAATGCTGGGGCAAGAGCACGTGCCCGAGCCGATGACTGTGGGCCGGTTGGTCGAGCGGCTGAGTGGGGCGATCTCCAACGCCCAGTGAAGCCGTGCTCTTTGAACCAGCGCTCAGTGACGCTTTGCTTCGCGATCAAGTTCCCGTGAGCGGGGGCCGGCTCAGCAGATTCGAAGTTGCATTGGACATGATCGACCGCGACTCCGGCAGCCTCCGACCGGGTTCGCGGCCGATCGGCCTTGCGAGCGGGCCAATGCCGTCGGGTTCGCAGAGAGTCTGGCCAAACAACCGATAGAGCCTTGCAGCGTTGGCGGGCGAATCGCCTGCCGACACTGTGTCGCTGCGACCGCGTGGTCGCACGGATTCAGAGCCTGAGAGACGGGCGGGAGCCGACCGAATATGGCCGATCACGAGATTCCGCTGTCGCGACCCGACATTACCGAACTGGAAGAGGAACTGGTTCTTCGCACGCTCCGCTCGGGCCGGCTGGCGCTTGGGCCAATGGCCGAGGACTTTGAGCGGCGGGTGGCTGCCGCGGCGGATTGCGAGCACGGCGTGAGCGTGTCGAGCGGCACGTCGGGCTTGCACTTGGCGTTGCTGTCGCTGGGCATCGGGCCGGGTGATGAGGTGATTACCACGCCGTTCAGTTTCATCGCCAGCGCCAACTGCATTCTGTATGTTGGCGCCACGCCGGTGTTCGTGGACGTGTGCCCGAAGACGCTGAACATGGACCCGGCGGGGCTGGAGCGGGCGATCACGGCACGAACCAAGGCGATTTTGGCGGTCGAGACCTTCGGCAACCCGGCGCACATGGACGCGTATGAGCAGATCGCCAAGCGGCACGAAGTCGTCCTGATCGAGGATTGCTGCGAGGCGCTCGGATCAAGGCTGAAGGGACGGCCCGCCGGTTCGTTCGGGCGGATCGGCGTGTTCGCGTTCTATCCGAACAAGCAGATCACAACGGGCGAGGGCGGCTGCATCGTGACCAACGATCGGCGGCTGGCGAATCTGTGCCGCAGCATGAGGAATCAAGGAAGGGCTGTCAGTGAGGATTCTGATCAGAAGACCGGGCACACCTCGACCCCTGGATCAGCGGTGGGTTCTTGGCTGGCACACGAGCGGCTAGGTTTCAACTACCGGATGGACGAACTCTCAGCGGCCCTGGGTGTTGGCCAGATGCGGAGGTTGGATGACATTATCCACAAGCGGCAGTTGGTCGCCGAGCGGTACATGCGCCGGCTGATGGGCACGAAGCACTTGATCTTGCCGACGATTGAGGCTGGGTCAGAGATGAGTTGGTTTGTCTTCGTGGTCAGGCTTGACGCGACCTACGCCAAGCACGAGCGCGACCGGATCATTCAGGGCATGCGCCGGCACGACATTGGGGCCAGTGACTACTTCCCCTGCATTCACCTGCAACCGTTTTATCGGGATCAGTTCGGGTTTGAGCCGGGGATGTTTCCGATCGCCGAGAGCGTGAGCCAGCGAACGATCGCCATTCCGTTCTACAACGATCTGAGTGATGCGGATCTTGACATGGTGACGCAGACGCTGGAGTTGATGATTATGCGGGAAAATCTGGGTCGAGATTGACTTGGAGAGCCGCGAAGGGCCACGGGCCATCAGGTTGCGGGGTTGGCGATTCGCGGGAGGCGGCCTAGCATGGAGGCTCAAACGGCCCGAGTGCGGGCTTGATTGGGTTACGGGAGTCTAGTGATGCCTTACGTTTGCGCGATGACCGGCAAGAAAACGAGCTTTGGTAAGCGTCGCGCATGGCGCGGTCAGGCCGTGAAGAAGGGTGGCTTCGGTCTAAAGCCGACGGGAATCACTCGACGGCAGTTTCGCCCGAACCTGCGGAAGGTCAGCGCGATGGTGGACGGGGTTCAGCGCCGGGTGTTGGTTTCGACCAAGGCCATTCGAACGGGTTTGGTGGTCAAGCCGCTGAAGCGGAAGTATGGCTACACCCGTGACCAGAAGGCCGCGAACGCCTGACGCAAAGGCCATGCCCGCTGAGGTTGGCTCTGCCATTCTCTGAGATCAGGGTTGATTGCAGGCCGTGTCGGCGATGGCCATCCGATGGACTTGGCCGCATCGCTTGGCTCGATCGGTGAGGACGAACTGAGCGAAACGAACTTACCGGCCCGGGCGACTGCCCGGGTCGCTTTTACTCTCAGGGTGTGCGATTGAGGTTGGCTGGTTCCGCGCCGCAGTGCTGATCCGCCGATAGAGTTGCTCGCGTGGACAGCAAACCCCAAAAGTGCGAGAGTTGCGGTGCAGAGGCGACTGTGCATGAGGTGCGCATCAAGGGGGGGAAGAAGCAGGAACGGCATCTGTGTGAGCGATGCGCTCGTGAGGCGGGCGTTTCTCCCGTTGCGAAGACGCCGCCATTTGCACAGTTGTTAACACAGATCATTGCGACTCCGGGGATGCAGGACGCGGCGGAGTTCGGCGCGTCGGGTGGTGCGGACGCTGGTGGTGGTGATGCAGTGAGTGGTGTTGGGGCGGCAGAGGCGGGCAAGGCAGCGCAGTTGACGATTTGTCCGAACTGCGGGCTTCCCTTCAGCCAGTTTCGTGCCACGGGCTTGCTTGGTTGCCCGGAGTGCTACCGATCGTTTGAGGCGTTGCTCTCGCCGCTGCTGGCGCGTGCGCACGAGGGTGGCACGCATCACGTTGGACGAACGCCCCAAGGAGTTGGGCAGCCTTTGGATGATGCGCTGGCCGTTAAGGGAGACGCGAAACCGGGAGCGTCTACGAGCGAAGAGCGCGAGGCCAACGAGCAGGTTCGCAAGGGTCGGGAGGCAACGCTGAGACGGCAACTCGCCGAAGCGGTCGCGGCGGAGCAGTACGAGAAGGCCGCGAAACTTCGCGACCAACTCGCGAGCGTGCAAGCTACCAAGCAAGCCGGTGATGGTTCTGCGGACGCGCGCACGGCAAAGGTGGCACGCAAGAGTGGTCGATCCGCAGCGAGGGATGCAAGCGATGGTGATTCTGCTGCGAGTGCGCAAGATTCAGGGGAGCCCGTATGAGCGAGCAGCCCGAAGGGCCGTTCTCGGCTGAGGCGTTGCGGCGCGGCGCGGCCTGGCTCTCGGGCGACGGCGCTGATTCTGACGTGGTGATCTCGTCGAGGATTCGCTTGGCCCGCAACGTTGAGACGATGAGTTTTCTGTCGCGGGCCGACCGCGAGAGCCGCGAGCAGGTGCTGGATGTTTGTCGGGAACGGCTGGTGCGGGCGGTCGGTGGTAGTGGGGGCGACAGAGGGACCGAAGGCGGCGAGCCGACCCCGGGTGTGCCGCGAGTCTTGTGGGTTGATGTCCACCGCGCACCGTCGTTGGAGCGGACGCTGATGGTGGAACGTCACCTGATATCGAAAGAGCACGCGCGTGGACCTGCACCATTCAACCCCTCGGCGGCGACGGGTGTGGCGCCACTGGGGCCGGGCGTGTCGACTGCTGAGCCTCGTGGCGTTGCGATTTCGTTGCCTGATGAAGCGCTGAGTGTGATGGTGAATGAGGAGGATCACCTGCGGATACAGGTGGTATTGTCGGGGCTTGAGTTGACCCGTGCATGGCAGACCATCTCGCGAGTGGACGACGCGGTGGAGGGGCCGTGCGCTGCTGCGCCCGGACGGCTGGCCTACGCGTATTCAGAACGGTTTGGCTATCTGACAGCGTGCCCCACGAATGTGGGCACGGGAATCCGTGTGAGCGTGATGCTGCATCTGCCTGCGCTCAAACTCATGGGGGAGATGGACAAGGTTCGGCGTGCAACACGCGACATGTCGCTGGCGGTTCGCGGGTACTACGGCGAGGGCAGCGAGGCGGCGGGAGAATTCTTTCAGGTCTCGAACCAGACGACGCTGGGCCGCGCCGAGACGGTGATTCTCGACGAGATTGAGCGTGAGATTGTGCCGCAGATCGTGCAGTACGAGCGTGTGGCGCGGCGGATGTTGATGGATAAACGACGGCGACTGCTGGAGGACAAAGTCTTCCGCGCGCTGGGCACGCTTCGGCACGCGCGGCTGCTGACGCCCGAAGAGGCGATCATGCTGCTGAGCGATGTTCGGCTGGGTGTGCTGACGGGCCTGATCGGCGAGTTGAGTCAGGCCCGAGTGAACCAACTCATTTTGCTGACACAGCCAGCCCATTTGCAACGGTTGATTGGGCGAGAGATGGACCAGGGCGAACGTCGTGAGGCACGGGCCGATCTGGTGCGCGAGCGGCTGTCGGTGTGAGGTCGTGAGCGCGGCGGCGGGCTATCGGGTGCCTTCAGTCGCAAACACGGGCACGCGATTGCTCGCGCGCCCGTGCAGTTGTTGCGTGTGTATTCAGACGCGTTTGAACTGATCTAGGAGATTCGGTAGCGCGGTGCCCGCCGCAAGCGGCTCGGAACAGGTCGAATCAGAAGTTGTAAGCCAGAAGTGCGAAGTACGAGATGTCGTTGCGATTCTGGCCCTCGGGCGTTGAGTCGTAGCGGTCATCGATGCCGATCTTGAGCGAGAGTTTGTTCTCTTTGCTCAGCAGCACGTCGAGTCCAGCCTTGGTCTCGATGCGGAAGTCGGTAAACTTGGTGAGCGAAGGGTAGTAGTCGAAGGTGTTGAAGAACTTGACGTTCTCGTTGAACTTGTGCTCGAAGTCCCAGCCCAAGTCGAGTTCGGGGGTGATGTCGTTGTTCGAACCGCCAAACTCGCGGCTGGCACCGACGCCGATCCGGGGGACGAAGGTTGTGGTCTCGGTCTCGATCAGCGCGTAACCCACGCCGACAAAGCCTGAGAGCCGCCATCGCCAGTCCTTGAACTCGTCGTACTCGGCCTTGGCCTTGGCGAAGGGACGCCACTTGCCGTCCTCGCCAACTTTCCACTCGTACTGGCCGAAAAGCTCGCCGCGATGCTCGGATTTTTCGCCCTCGTCAGTGGCGTAGACATAGAGCGCTCCGAACGTGGTGATGTTCCGGCTCGTCTCTCGCTTGGCGTCAAACTGGCCGCGAACGCCGAAGCGCTCGGTGTTGCCGCTGGCCCCGTTCAGGCCGAACGCGACGCTGCCCTCCCATCCTCGAAAGAACGAGTCGGGATCGGGCTTGGGGGCATCGGGGTCTGGCTGGGCGAGAGCGTCGGCACCCGCATCGGCGGGCTGCGCGAAATGCTCGGTACCAGAGAGTGCGAGCGTATCGGCCGCGGCGTCGGCGACGGTGTCGGCATGGACAAGACCGACGGAGCCGCACAGGCCAGCGAGGCCCGCAACCAGTACGATCGTGTTCAGCGGACGGACTTTGGACTGTGGCACAAAGGGTCTCCTGCGGGGTGTCGGATCATGCCGCGCATTACGAGGGTCGCTTGGTCTGCGGCGGTGAGTTTCACGGGCCCATGTTGGTAGAAGCGAGAAGGCACCGGGCATCTCTGCCCGGCCGAGTTGATCAGGGTGGACAGGTTAGTGAGACTTGTGGCATTGGCAACCGCTGGGACGGTAACTGTCGCTTGTCTGGGAAGACGTGTGCATTTCTCTGCGCTGCATTGGCTCAAAGGCGAAATCGGACGGCGTAACATGGGGTCAGAAACGCTCGATGCGTGGCTTTGCGGTGCTTTTTTGCTGATTTTGGAGCGATATGTCTGTTCTTGCGGCAACAAATCTGAAGTACTCGATCGGAACGCGCGTCCTGCTCGACGGACTGTCGTTCTCGCTTGAACCTGGGCAGAAAGTCGGTCTTGTTGGACGAAACGGCGTTGGAAAGACGACGCTGTTCCGAGTGCTCGCCGGTCGGTTGAAACCGGACTCGGGAATGGTGGTGCTTCAGCGCGGCAGTAGGGTGGGATATCTGACACAGGACCCGGAACTGAATCTGGATCACACGCTGCTTGAAGAGGCCGCTGCGGGGATGACCGAACTGCGTCGCTTGCACGCCGAACTGGACAGTGTTTTTTATGACATGACGTTGCCCGAGAACGCGGGCGGCGAGCGGCTGGAACGATTGCTCAATCGGCAGTCAGACTTGCAGACGGGAATCGATTCGATGGGCGGTTACGCCGTGGAGCATCGGGTTGAGCAGGTTTTGCACGGTCTTGGCTTCATTGACGATCAGTTTTCGCTTCCGGTGCGTGGGCTGTCGGGCGGGCAGAAGGGCCGGCTGGCGCTGGCGAAGTTGCTGCTTGAAAGCCCGGATTTGTTGCTGCTGGACGAGCCAACGAACCACCTGGATATTGCGGGTCGAGAATGGTTGGAAGAGTTCTTGGCGAATGAGTTTGACGGGGCGGTGCTGCTCATTTCGCACGACCGTTACTTGCTGGACAGAGTGGTTGACCGGATCGTGGAGGTTGAGGCGGGCCGGATTATCGACTATCCGGGCAATTACACGGCGTTCACCGAGATTCGCAAGCAGCGATTGCTGACGCAGCAGCGTGCGTACGAGAATCAGCAGTCGGAATGGGCCAAGGAAGAGGACTTCATCCGACGCTTCAAGGCCGGTCAGCGCGCCAAGGAAGCGCAGGGCCGCCAGTCCAAACTTGAGCGGCAGAAAGAACTCTTCGCGATCGCGAGGCCAACGGAATCAGCATCGATGCGGATGATTCTGCCCGACGCGCCCCGCAGCGGCGACCAAGTAGCGAACATACGCGAGGCGGCGAAGTGGTTTGACAACGCCGTTCGTGAGGACGGTGTGCGCGAAGCAGTCGGAGAGGGCGCGACCACGCGATTGACGCTGTTCGACGATCTGTCGGTCACGATTTCTCGCGGCGACCGCTGGGGCATCATTGGCCCGAACGGCGCGGGCAAGTCGACGCTGATCAAGTGCTTGCTGGGGCAGATGCCGCTCTCGGCGGGCACCTTCAAGTTGGGAGCGAGTGTGGTGGTTGGGTATTACGCCCAGTTACCGCCGCATGAGGATGCGGATCTGCGGGTGTACGAGTACTTGCAGTCGGTAATCCGGCGCGAGAACCCGGGGCAACTACTGAGCGAGCAGCAGGCGCGGGATCTGGCTGGCATGTTCTTGTTTTCTGGCTCTGAGCAAGAGAAGCCGATCGGGATGCTCTCGGGTGGCGAGCGTTCGCGGGCGCGGCTGGCCGGCTTGCTCGCTTCAGCGAAGAACCTGTTGGTGCTGGACGAGCCGACGAACCATCTGGACATTCCTTCGGCAGAGCGCTTGGAACAAGCGCTGCGATCGGGGGGTGACGGCGAGGGCTATCAGGGCACGCTGCTGCTGATCTCCCACGATCGCGCACTGATCGACGCGACGTGCGAGCACTTGCTGGTGTTCGATGGTGCGGGCGACGTGACGGTGTTTCACGGCAACTATCGCGAGTATCACCGCAAACAGTTGGAACTTGCGAAGAGCGCTGACGCCAAAGCCAGGGAAGTCAAAGAGGCCAAGGAATCCAAAGCGGTTCGCGCCGTGAGCGTTGAAGCGACCAAGGGGAGATCCAACGCGGGCAAGGGCTCGTCAAAGCCGGCGGTTGGGGTGCCGCTTGTGACTGAACGGCTCACAAAGTCAGCGGCTTCCGGGGTCAGGCGGCCGAAGCCACAGACCGGGCTTTCGTGGATGCCGGCGGATCGGCTGGAGCGGGACATGGCCCGACTGGGGGAGGAACTGAAGGTTGCGGATGCTCTGCTTGCCGATCCGCAGTTATACGCGGACCCTGACAGATTCCGCAAAGCGATGAATGCCCGCAACGAGCTTGCCGTTCAGGTGGAAAGGTACGAGGCAGAGTGGCTGTTCCGCTCGGAAAGTTGACCCAAGTTTGGTCGGTTGCCGATGCTTGCGCCGATGAAACAAGCAGCGGATGGAGCCGCTTGCTCAATTCGGGGTACACTTTCGTTCTCGTGCGACGGCGGAGGCTCTGTCGGCGGGGCTCGGCCTTGTTTCGTGCTGATCGCGCGATGCGGGGGTTGTTGTCTCGGACGCGAGAGCGTGCGAGGGGTTTGACTAGGTTCGAGGGGAAGGCATGAACGGCTTGAATGGTTCGCAGGACGGATTGCAGGCGGATCGAGTTGACGGCAACGCGGACGCTCAAGCGACCGGGACAAACATGACTGTTCGCGGTCGGCGCGAAGTCCTGCTTGGTGGGCTAGCGCTTGGTGCCTTTTTGATCAGCGGATGCAGCACGCGTCAGAGTTCCTCTGGCAGCGGGTCATACACCGTGTCGAATGCGCCGAGCGGTGGCTACGGTCACAAGCCCATCTACGGCCCGGGCACCGCGCCGTCGCCAGTTGTTCAGGGCCGATCAGCGCCGATGCCTTCGCCCGCGATGCAGACCGGCGAGTCGGTCTCGATCTTGCCCCGTAGCGTTTGGACGCGGCAGGGTGTTGCCCGCCCGCGAGAGTGTTACGACATGAACGGTGTGAGCCGGATCACGGTGCATCACTCGGCGATGGACAGCTCGGGGCTGCGGTCACAGAGCGACGTGGTTGGGCAGATCGAGTCGATCCGCGCCACACACGTGCGCAATGGCTGGGCGGACATTGGGTATCACTACGTGATCGATCCGCAGGGCAGGGTCTATGAGGCCCGGCCCGCGTGGAAGCAGGGGGCCCATGTCAAGGATCAGAACGAGCACAATCTTGGCGTGATGCTGATGGGTAACTTTGAGCATCAGCAGCCAACGTCTGATTCCATCAACTCGCTGCGCAGGATGGTGGCAATGCAGATGCGAAAGTATCGTGTGCCGCTGAATCGCGTCTACACGCATCGCGAGATTGGCAAGTCGGCGTGTCCGGGCCGTGTGCTTCAGGGCAACATGGTGGCGATGCGCTCTCGCAACGGGGCGCTAGCGATGGCGGTAGCGGACATTCCCGGTCTGGCCTGATCAATCGGGTGACCGTACTTCAAGATCGATCTGCTCGATGGCGGTCGGGCTGCGCGAGCCTAGATCAATGCGGATGCAAACGCCCTTGGCGCGATTGTCGCCATCGGCTACTTCGAGCGGAGTCGGCGACTGTACGGTCATGGCCTCAAGGGTGGCGCGTGCGTCGCGTCCGATGACGCTGCGGTGCGGCCCACACATGCCGGCGTCGGTGATGGCGGCGACGGCGTGCTCGAGGATTCGGGCGTCGGAAGTGGCGACGTGAGTGTGCGTGCCAACCACGGCCACTACGCGAGCGCGAGCGGGCGAACTCCAACGTTCAACGCAGTGCCAGGCCATGGCCTGCTTCTCGCTGGTTGTTTCTGCGTGAATCTCGACGAGCACGATGGCATCTGGCTCGGGGATCGCCGCGAGTTCGCGGTCAACCGCATCAAAGGGGCTGTCGGCGGGGATAGGCATGAATACGCGGCCGAGCACGGTCAGTACGTAAACGGGAACTGCCCCCGAATCGTCCGTTGCGGGGTTTTCGAGTCGGATGATCCGCTTGCCTGGGGCGGCGGCGGCGAGGTTGGCGGGACGGGCGATGGGCTCGTGCGGATCGTTGAGGAATGGCACGATGGCGCGGTCTTTGTAGCAGTGGTCGCCGAGTGTCACCGCGTCAACCCCGCCACGGGTCTGCGGCGGGCCTGGCGGCAGAGCTCCTGCCCGCCGGAGTTCGCGGTAGTTGTCAGGGCTGATTCCCGAGCCGTTGCGGCTGTTCTCGGCGTTGGCGATGATGAGCACGGGCTTGGCGGGTACTCGGAGCGAGCGGGCCGCGGCGGCGACAGCCACTCGGCCAGGCGAGCCGACACAGTCGCCCAGGAACGCGAGCGTCAGTTCGCTCATGCGGTCCTCGAAGCCTCAGCGCTGGCGAATGTGAGGAGTGGGCCGTTGCGAATGAGGCCGGGGATGTAGGGATTGACAAGTCGATCGTCGGCCGGGAGCACGCGGACGAGCAGTGCGAGCTCATCGAGCGTGTACCGTTCGAGCGTTGCCTTGTCGACGCGGACTTGGCCGGAAACGGTCCAACTTGAGCGCTCGCTTGGGCTTGAGCGTTCGCTTGCGGGGCCGCTGCTCAAACCAGACTTTGTGTCGGGTGCGGTCGTCGTACCCGATGCCGCAAGCGGGAAGTGGCTGACTCGGTCGAGCCGCCCGCTGGCGTCGGGAACGCCGACGAGAGCCTGCACGAGAAGTTCGCTGTTGGAGAGTCCGCCCGAGTGTACCTGTGCTTCGATGATGACTTCGCCGCGAGGCCCTGCGGACTTGACTCGGCAATCGGTGACGGCGACGCGCGGCCAATGTGCCCGGAAGCGGGCGATCTGATCGGCAAGGCCTGCGGCGGCGCGGATGTCGCCCATTCGGCGCGGGCCGGTCGATGTGCCGATGCCGGAAGTTGCGAGCAATCGAGATGCGGACTGATGAGCGGGAAAGTAGTACTGGCTTGCGTAGTCGTCGATCATGCGGTGCGTGGTGAAGGCTGGCATGAGGGACGAGATGCACGATTTCATGCGAGCGACCCAGCCGCTGGGCACTGCACGGGTGGCAGATCCCGCCGCCGAACCCGAGTAGAACTCCGGAACGATTCGATCCTCGAGCAAGCGATAGAGCGATTCGGACTCGAAGGCTTCGCGGTCTTCGTCGGGGGCATCGTTCGGGTACGTTCCGCGTGCCTCAATGTCGAAGCCCGCCTGCGGGTCGGTGACTTCATCCCACCAACCGTCGCGGATCGAAGCGTTCAGCACACCGTTCATCGCGGCCTTCATACCACTTGTGCCGCTGGCTTCAAGCCCGCGGATTGGGGTGTTGAGCCAAACGTCGCAGCCCTGCACCATCTTTCGAGCGACCTCGATGGAGTAGTCTTCGAGGAAGAGCACTCGCCCCGCCGCGAGCGGGCTTCTGGCAAACTCGACCAGTTCGCGGATGAGCAGTTTGCCCCAGCCGTCGCCCGGGTGGCTCTTGCCCGAGAGGATGAACTGGACGGAGCCGGGTTTGCCCTGGCCTTGAAGCAGAGCGCTGAGGCGCTGCGGATCTCGCATCATCAGCGTGGCACGCTTGTAGCCCGCGAAGCGCCGTGCAAAGCCGATGGTGAGGGCGTTGGGATCGAGCCGTGCAGTGATTCCACCGGATTTGCCAGAGGCGATCCGCTCGTTGCAGAAGGTGACCAGTTCGTGCCGTGCGGTGGTTCGTGCTGCCCACAGATCGGCGTCGGGGACTTTGGCGATGTCCTTCCACATCTCGGCGTCGGTGGGTCGCTCGCGCCAGTCGGGCGCAACGTGCTGATCGAAGAGTTTGGCGACGTGCGGACCGACCCAGAAGTCGGTGTGGACACCGTTGGTGACGTGGCCGATGGGCACGTCGTTGGCGGGAGTTTCTGGCCAGATATTCTGCCACATGCTGCGGCTCACCTCGCCGTGCAGGCGGCTGACACCGTTGCAGAACTTGCTGGTGCGAAGCGCGAGCACGGCCATTGAGAACGCCTCGTTGCGATTGGCGACGTCCTCGCGGCCAAGGGCCATAAGCCCTTCAAGATCGAGACCGAGTTCGACAGCCGACTCGCCAAGATAGTGCGAGACCAGTGCTGGGCTGAAGCGGTCAATGCCGGCGGGCACGGGAGTGTGCGTCGTAAAGACGTGCGACAGCGCTGCGGCCTCTCGGGCCTGATCGAACGTGGCGCCGGATTCGGCCCGGAACATACGGATTCGCTCGAGGGCGAGGAACGCGGCGTGGCCTTCGTTCATGTGATAGACGCTGGCGTGTTCGTTGCAGGCTTCGAGCGCACGGATGCCACCGACGCCGAGGATGAGTTCCTGCTCGATGCGGCGGGTCTGATCTCCAAGATAGAGGTTGGCCGTGATCTGGCGGTCGTGAAACGAGTTGTCGTCGAGATTAGTGTCGAGCAGGTAAAGCCGCACCGATCCGACGTCGGCCCGCCACACGCCGATCGAGACGTCGCGCTGCGGCAGGCGTACCGAGACACGCAGCGGATGCCGGCCGCTACTGTCGAGTACGCGTCGGATTGGCTGGCGTTCTGGGTCGATGCTCGGGAAGAGTTCTTGCTGCGTGCCGTTGCCGTCGAGCGACTGGTGGAAGTAGCCGTTGTGATAGAGCAGGCCGACGGCGACCAGCGGCAGGCCCAACTGGGCACAACTGCGCAGATGATCGCCCGCGAGCAGGCCCAAGCCGCCGGAGTAGATCTGGCAGCACTCGGTCAATCCGAATTCGGCGCAGAAGTACGCCGCGAGGAACGGTCGCCAATCGCGTGAGAGTGCGGTCTGACGCTGCTTGAACCATGCACCGGAGTTTGGCCCGGAACGAAGGCCCGCGTGGGCCGCGTTGACGGCGTTTACGAAGGCCGGGTCTTTGGCCAGTTCGCTCAATCTCGCGGGGCTCGCCATCGCGAGCGTGCGCACGGGGTTGTGCACCGTGCGTTCCCAGAGTTGCGGGTCGATGTGATGAAAGACCGCGCGGGTTGCGTCGGACCAGACCCACGTCAGGTCGTAGGCTAGGTCAGAGAGCCGGCTGATCGGTTCGGGCAGATTGAGCGGGAGGCCGCGAAGATGCGTTTGTGCCAAGAGTGATGGTCCTGAGCGTGTGGGAAGAATGATCGGCGGTGCCGGCGTTGGGGCTATGCGCACGTGCGTCGATGCGGAGGTGGGTCGATCAGATGCTGACGCGTCGGGAGTTGGGGTCGAGGGTGAGGGAAGTGGGCAGGGCGTTGTTGGCTGGGTGAAGGAATGCTCGAGAGCCTGGCCGTCGGCCACAATCGGTCCCCGGTCTAGAAGTCGAATCTAGGTGCGCTGATCGCGCAGCGCGGCGACCTTCATCGGCAGACCAAAGAGGTCGATGAAGCCACGCGCTGCGGTCACGTCGTAACCGTCCATGGCGAACGAGGCCAACTTCGGGTCGTAGAGCGACGAATCGGCTTGAGCGCTGAGTGCTTGAACGCGGCCCTTGAAGAGTTCCAGCGTCACTTCGCCCGTGACGGGTTTCTGCGTGTGATCGATGAACGCTTGCAGGGCCTCACGGAGCGGGTGGAACCACTGGCCGTTGTAAACCAGTTCGGCGTATCGCAGGGCCGTCAGTTGCTTGTGGTGCAGCGTGTCACGCTCGACGCAGAGTTGTTCGAGTGCCTTGTGGGCTTCGTAGAGCACCGCGCCGCCGGGCGTTTCGTATGCTCCGCGGCTCTTCATGCCCACTAGGCGGTTCTCGACCAGCACCACCTGACCTACACCGTGCGGACCGGCGAGAGCGTTGAGGGTTTCGATGATCTGCTCGCCGCGAAGTTCGCGACCGTTGACCGATACCGGGTTGCCGTGGCGGAAGGCGACCTTGACGGTCTCAGGCTTGTCTGGTGCCTGAGACACCGGTGCGGTCATGAGCCAGACGCGGTCCTCTACGCGTCGGTCGGGGTGTTCGATCTCCGCGCCCTCGTGCGAGCAGTGCCAGAGATTGCGATCTCGAGAATAGATTTTCTCTTTGGTCTGTGCGATCGGCACGTTCTTTTTGTGGGCGTAATCCACGGCAGCCTCGCGGCTGGTGAGCTCGAAGGAGGGGTCCTTCCAGGGCGCGATAATCTGAAGGTCTGGCCCGAGTGCCATGTAGGTCAACTCGAAGCGGACCTGGTCGTTGCCCTTGCCGGTTGCGCCGTGGCTGACCGCGTCGGCACCGGTCTTTCTTGCGGCCTGCACCTGTCCTTTGGCGATGAGCGGACGAGCAATGCTGGTGCCGAGCAGGTAGTCGTGCTCATACTGGGCGTGAGCCCGCAGCATGGGAAAGCAGTACTGCTCGGCGAACTCTCGACGAAGGTCTTCGATGATCACTTCGTCGGCCCCGCTCTTGCGGGCCTTGTCCTCGATTCCGTCGAGTTCGCCCGTTCCCTGACCCAAATCCGCGGCGTAGGCGACGAGCTTCACGCCCGGATAACGGTCCTTCAGCCAAGGCAGAATGACGGAGGTATCAAGCCCGCCAGAGTACGCCAGAACGATTTTCTTCGGTGAAGTTGGCAACATAAGTCGCTATGATAGTCGATCTACCCCGGTTTCTTGTCGGGCGGCTTGCGCAACCTTCGCACATAGTGCAGGTGGCACACCCGCCCGGAGTGGTGCACAATCGTCAGCACGGGCGATGAGGGCGGCGGGGACTTGCCTCAAGCGCGGCGAGCAATCAGATCAGGGAATTTCATGCCACGACGCGTGAGACTTTTAATCGGCTGGATGTTCGTGGCGGCGATGGTGGCGATCGGTGCCCAATCGCCACGCGCTGAAGCACAGGTCCGGATCGTCAACTGGAACATCTCGAACTTTGGTGGTGGGCTGGTCAACGAACTGCGCACGGCTGTGTACGCCGAGTTCAACGGCCAGTCGATGTCGCCCGACGCGATCATCGTTGAAGAGGTCGTTGGCAACGGCGCCAACACGCTGGCGAGTTTGGTCTCAACATTGAACGGTGCGGTTAGTAGTCCCGGCGACTGGGCGGCGGTGCCCTTTGTCGCGAGCACGAACGACACCAGCAACGGTCTGGTGTATCGCACTTCAAAGTTGCAGTGGATCGCGACGCTTTCGCTGACGACGGGCACGGGTTCAGGGCCGATCAACCCGCCCAGAGACAACCAGCGTTGGCGGATGCGTCTGGTGGGATATACGTCGTCTGCTGCCGAGATTTACATCTATGCGTCGCACATGAAGGCGGGATCTTCGCCCAGCGATCAGGATCGGCGTACGCCCGAGGCGACGCGCATCCGCAACGACACGGCCATGCTTCCGGCTGGTGCGCATTACCTGCTCGGCGGTGATTTCAACATTCAGTCGTCGAGTCAGACGGCGTACCAACTGCTGGTTGCAGGCGGCGATGGGCAACTGCTCGACCCGATCAACACGCCGGGGGGTTGGAACAACAGCAGCGCGTTCCGCTTTGTTCACACGCAGGATCCGGCGGGAGCGGGCGGCATGGATGATCGGCACGATCAGATTCTGGTCTCTCCCACGCTGCGCGACGGCAGCGGGCTTGCGTATCTGCCCTCGGTGTCGGGTGGCAACATCTTGGCACCCTATTCAACCGTTACGTGGAACGACATGAACCACTCGTACCGGGCCTGGGGCAACGACGGCACGAGCCTGAACACCACCTTGCGGACGTCCGGCAACACGATGGTTGGCCCGACAATCGCGCAGGCTTTGATCGACTCGACCAGCGGCGGCGGACACCTGCCCGTCTTTCTCGACATACAGGTTCCGGCTCGATTGGTTGCACCGGCGTTGATCGACTTTGGCGATGTGGCGCTCGGGTCGGTTGCGGAAGTGATGATCGCGGTCTCGAACGGCATTGACCCCTCGGTTTGGAGTCGCACGGGAGTTGATACCTTTGGGTTGGAGCGATTGAACTACACGCTCTCGGCATCGATGGGATTCACGGCTCCAGCGGGTGCGCTCTTCGATGATGCTGGCGGCGGTGTGAACATGCACGTGATCGGGGTTGACACGTCGTCGACGGGACCAAAGGCTGGACTTCTCACCATCACCTCGAACAGTGCCGACGGCGGGATGGTGCTTGTGCCCATTTCGGCGAACGTGATCGTTCTTGGCCCGCCGGCCCCACCACCCGGCAACTACGACGTGAACGGCGATGGCCTGATCGACATTGAGGATCTGTACTCGTGGTACGTGCTACTCACCGACGTTGATAACAACGGCACGGTGAACACGGTGGACCTCACGGCGTTGCGGTTTGCGCTGCGGTTCTATGAGCGAGCGGATGTTGCACCGGGCAGATGAAGTGCGGCGGCCAACAAGGGTGGCGGATCGGGTGACTCACTCGGGCGCCGTGCGCAACGGGATCGAGCGATTGCCGGATCGCTGGGTCCCAGCGCCGCGCTCACTCTTCGTCAGAATCCGAGCCATGGCTCGATTCGCTGTCGGTGCCCTCGCCAGAGCCTTCGGCTGCACCTTCGCCACTGTGGTCGCCCGCGGGGGTGCCGAAGATCGCTGAGCCAACGCGGACGAGATTGGCACCCTCTTGAATCGCGACCTCGAAATCGTTGCTCATGCCCATCGACAGGATGTTGAAGTGGGGGCTGACGGTGCCCGAGTCGCGGATTTCCTCGAACAGTTCGCGCAGGCGACCGAACGCCGGTCTCGAATCAGCGGGGTTGTCGCTCTGGGCCGCCATGGTCATGATGCCGCGAAGCCGCACGTGCAGCATGGTCTCGATCTGCTCGGCCAGATGGATCGCTGCGGGCACAGCGCAGCCAAATTTTTGACGCTCTCCTGAGCAGTTGACCTGCAGCAGCACGTCGACGGGCGTGTCTCGTTTGACGGCGACGGTCTGGATTTCTTCGGCCACGCGCAGATTGTCGACGGAGTGGATCAGGCGGCAGGTCTCGATGACTTTGCGGGCTTTGTTGCGCTGCAAGTGTCCGAGCATGTGCCATCGCGGCGCGTGGGGCGAGCCGGCGGTGGTGCCCGGCTGCGGTTGATGGTCCTCAGCCGAGCCGAGAAGGTCGTCTCCCCCCGAGAGCGCTCCTGCGGTCTGAGTCATGGTGCGGTGGCGTTGCAGCCACTCGTCGATGATGGTGGCTCGCTGAACCAGTTGCTGAACGCGGTTCTCTCCGAAGTCTCGGTGCCCGAGGCGCATCAGTTCGCGGATCTGGTCGGGTTCGGCGAACTTGGTGACTGCGACGAGCATGACGTCTCGGCCCGTGCGGCCAGAGAGCTGCGCTGCCGCGGCCACGCGAGCGCAGACCGACAGATAGCGCTCTTTGAGATTGGTGAGGGTTGTCGTGCTGGGCTCCATCCCTGGATGCCTCCTGTCAACGAGTTTCGACGGGCCGTGATCGAAGAGAATGGTAGGAATCGGCATGAACTGCGCACATCGGCAGCGGGGCTGACGTGTGGACGCTTGCCAAGCGTACCCGACCGGATCGGCATGGGTCGCAATCCGACAAATCTGGGGGGACTCGCGTGTAGGGTGCCCTGACCGTGCGCGGAGCCGCCGGGGCTGGCCGTGGGCAGCGTACGCTGGACGATCAAGGCACATCGGTCGGGCGGGATCAGATCTGTGCCGCGTGACTTCGAAACCATCAATCGTTCAGCCAAAACCAAGAAGGGGATTACCACCATGAGCGATCTGAAACCACGCAACGCGGTCGTCACCGAGGGCGATGCTGCGCCCGACTTCACGCTCAAGACCCAGGATCGTGCCGATTGGTCGCTGTCGGACGCCGTAAAAAAGGGCGACGTGATTTTGTGCTTCTATCCACTCGCCTTTACGGGCGTGTGCAGCACAGAGATGAACTGCATCACCAAGGATCTGGCCAAGTGGTCCAAGGACAACGCGCAGGTCGTGGGTGTTTCCTGCGATTCGTTCGCCGCGAACAAGGCCTGGGCGGAGAAGGAAGGCTTTAAGCACACGCTCTTGAGCGATGCACACCGCGAGGTTTGCAAGGCCTATGGGCTGTACTGGCCAGAACTGAACGTAGCCAAGCGTGGCACGGTGGTCATTCCCAAACACGCTTCAGGTCATGGGAAGGTCAGATGGTCCGAGTCGCGTGAGCCGGGAAACGCGATGGACTGGGACAAGGTGCTGGCTCAGATTGCATGATCGATAGGTATGCAATGGACCGGCCTGAGTCAGGTGGTTCGAGGGCCGGAGTCTTGCAGCCCGCTTCCAGCCAACGCTGTCCACATTCTGACCGCGCGACCAAGTCTGCTGTCGCTTGTTCCGCCGCGCGTACGGTTGGTCCATGAACGTCTCGCCCTCGAACGTGCCCTTCGTACTCATTATCCGCGACGGTTGGGGCCAGAACCCTAACGCCTCGCACGATGCTTTCAATGCCGTGAAACTTGCGTCGCAGCGCGGCCTGACACCGGTGGCCGACGCGTTGTCCCGTGACTGGCCAACGACGCTCATCAAAACCAGTGGCGGCGATGTGGGCCTCCCCGACGGCACCATGGGCAACTCGGAGGTTGGGCACCAGAACATCGGTGCCGGCCGGATCGTTGACCAGGAATCGGTGGCGATCAGCAAGGCCTGCCGACCCGGTCCCGGCGGCGAACCCGCGAAACTGAGCCAGAACCAGGCCGTTGTGAGTGCCATCAAGCATGCCAAAGCCAGTGGACGGTATGTGCACCTGATGGGCATCGCCTCTGACGCGGGTGTTCACGGCCAACTTGACCATCTCTATGCCTTGCTGGAACTCTGCCGCAAACTTGAGGTGCCGGACGTAGCGGTGCATCTGTTCATGGACGGCCGCGACACAGGACCTTTCACAGGTCTTGAGTTCGTCCGTCAGATCGAGGCGAGGTGCCGGAGGATCGGGATCGCGGGTGAAGGCTCACCCATTGCCAGCGTGATCGGGCGATACTGGGCCATGGACCGCGATTTCCGTTGGGAGCGGGTCGAGCGTGCCTATGCGTGCCTGACGGGCCGAGACTGGGCCAAGCACAACGTCGCGTGCGTGGAGAGTGCCGAGTATGCCGTGAAGCGCTGTTACGACCGCCCTCCCTCGCCCAACATGGCAGGTGACGAGTTCGTGATGCCCGCGATGATTGCGAGGCACCCCGACGAGGCCAGGTTGACGCGTATCAACGATGGCGACACCGTGATTTTCTACAACTATCGCGGCGATCGGCCGCGAGAACTGGTCAGCGCGTTCGTGCTGCCCAACTTTGACAAGAACTCGCCCGACGCCGTGAAGCCGTCGCCAGACTCGGGCCGACGCGGATTCGCTCGCGGGGCCAAGCTTGATCTGAACTTTGTGACGATGACCTCATACGCCGAGTTTCTGTCGCCGTACGTCACAGTGGCCTTTCCGAAGCCGCCGAAAATGGAAGACATCGCGGGGCAGTGGTGGAGCAAGAGCGGGCTGAGGCAGTTTCGGTGCGCCGAGACCGAAAAGTATCCGCACGTGACGTTCTTTTTCAACGACTATCGCGACGAAGCGTTTGAGGGTGAGCATCGAGAGAACCCGCAAAGCCCGAAGGTGGCGACGTATGACCTGAAGCCGGAAATGTCCGCCGAGGCGGTATGTCAGGCGGTGCTCGGCCGACTGGCGGATTCTGGTGCGAACGCTGACAGCGTTTTGGTAGTCAACTTCGCCAACGGCGACATGGTGGGCCACACTGGCAACCTGGAAGCGACGATCAAGGCCTGCGCCACGGTCGATGCCTGCGTAGGCCGCATTGTTGAAGCAGTGCTGAAGCGCAGGGGCTCGCTCATCATCACCGCTGATCATGGCAACGCTGAGCAGATGTTTGATCCGAACACCAACTCGCCGCACACGGCGCACACGGTCTACGACGTACCGTTGCACGTAGTGGGCGAGGCCTTCAAGGGTCGCAAACTGCGAGCGGGCGGGCGGCTGGCCGACATTGTGCCCACCTCGCTCTCGATGATGGGGATGGAAAGGCCGGGCTCAATGACGGGCGAGTCACTGCTTGCGTGAGTGAATGGTAGCGTTCGCGCGGTGGGATCATCGCAGCCGGAGGTTGGCTGAATCATGGCCGGATCATCGGTGGATGATGGCCAGATCGCGGTACGTTCGTACACTGTGCGTGTGGAGCCATCTGACCCGCACAACCATTCGGTGCAAGAGGAGCACGCTGTCGAGCACGATCAGCATCGGGCGGCAGACTTTGGGCAACAGTGTGCTGTTGATGAATCGGCGCCGATACAGGCAGAGCCCTACCCGCTTGTACTGGCCGATGATAAATCGACGCCCCTTCAAAGAGCCGCATCAACTCCCGCGCCCGATCCCTGGGCACACCGGCGGGGAGAGCCGCGACTGTTCGCGGTGCTCTGGGTCATGTACGTCATGGCCGCGATGATCGGCAGCGTGCAGTGGGTGTATGGTGCCACTGATGTGACGCAGGAGTCGTACAGCCCCGCCGCGCGAATCATGCTGATCGTGATCGCGGTGGGCGCTTGCGTGCTGTGGCCAATGGTCCGGCTCAGTCAGTCGCGGCCGCGCGGGTCCGTGCTTGGGGCGGTCGCGCTCGACTCGTGGGTAGTGCTTGTGCCGGTTTTGATGGTTGTCTGGCCCATGATCTACATGGCGGGCTGGCCGCTGGAAGTCGTGATAGCGCTCTCGGCGCTGGTGTTGGTGTGGGTTGTGCTCGCGGCGGGGGTGCTGGCCAATGCGCTGATTGCCGACCGGTCGTTTGCAGCGGCTTCCCCGGCAAGAGCCGCGATCGAGTTGGCGAGAGTTGACGACCCGCAACTGCCGATTGAGGCTACGTCGGCGGTCTCGGTTCAGGTCCCGGCGGTTCATGCCCCGGCGATACAGGCCAAGCCAGTTGCTGGCCGTGCCGCATGGATGGGGCTCATGCTGCTCTTGGTGCTGGGTGGTCCGTTCGCTGGGCTGGCTTTGCGTGCGGTAAATGCTGGCGCACCGGGCGGGCTTGGTCGATCGACCCCAGACTGGCTGGACATGCTGTCGCCGTTCACGGGTGTGCTTGCCATTTCTGGACGCGGGATCGCCGGGCCGCAGAACTTTGTGAGTAAGGAGCAGTGGCTGATCATGCTCGTCACTGGGCTAGTGGGGGCATTGGCGTGGATCGCGGCGTGGCTACGGTCGATCTGGCGGACTGAATCGGCGTGAGGGTGGTGTTGAGGGGCTTTGGCTGTGAAGTGGGCGGGGAGAATGAGCATGGGAGCGGGGGGCGGAGTTCAAGGTTTGGAATCGCAACGGCCCGATGAGGTCGATAGACTTCTGCAATGGGCGGGTGAGGGAATCGAGCGTCCGAGCGGCTTTGCTCGGGCGCCCGGGCGGAGCGGATAGGGAGGGGTCGGGGGGGGAGGTGGGGAAACGCGGGACACGCCCGCAGCGGATCGCACCCATCTTTCTTTGGTGCGGAGGAATCGCCATGGAGTTCATCACACCCGACGAAAAGGCCACCATCGAGGCCCGTGTATCGCACTTGGTCCACAATCGCCCCATCATTTCCGAGCGAATCGCGGAGGCCCGTGCTCTGGGCGACCTGAAGGAGAACGGCGACTATCACGCCGCGCGTGAAGAGCAGGGAATGCAGGAGGCGGAGATTCAGCGCTTGCAGGAACGGCTTGCCACGGCGACGGTGATCGACCCTTCTATGCAGGTAGAGGGCGTGGTGTTTGTCGGAGCGACCGTGAAGATTGTGGAGGTAGGAACCGACGAGCCGGAGATGGTGAAACTGGTGGGCGAGGCGACAGGCTCGGTCTCGGCCGAGGTCTTCGAGGCCACGGTGGGCAGCCCCTTCGGCGAAGCGTTGCACAAGGCCCGGATCGGCGAGGTCATCGCGGTGCATGGCCCACGCGGGCTCAAGAAGTTTGAGATTCTCGAGATTCTGTGAGTGGTCGGAGAGATGGCTCGAACAGCACCGCAACGAGGGAACCGGATCGGCTGATTGGCAAAGTGGTCGCCGGCCAAACGTCCTTACCGGAGACGCGTTGACGCTTGCCGTATGCTTCGCTTCGGACTCCAACCTACTCGGGCAACGTGCTGAGTTCGTGAACCTCTTCGCGACCGCTGGGCCATCGCGTCCGAGCATTTCACATGAAGGCGTAAGCCCGTACACTGCCCTCATGCCGATCCGCGCAAGAACTGGACCGCTGCTCGCCCACGGGTCCGGACGTGGAAGTGGCGGCGGTGCGGCGGGGGGCCAGTCAGATCAGGTGCCGCAACTGTCGGAGTTGCCGGGGGTGGATGCCGAGCGAGCGCCGGCCGGCGCGTTTTTGCTGGAAGTTTCGTGGGAGGTGTGCAACCAACTCGGCGGGATTTACCAGGTCATCCGGTCGAAGGCCGAGACGATGGTAAACCGGTGGAAGAACCGGTATCTGCTGGTTGGCCCTTACAACGCTCAGCGCGCGGCGGTGGAGTTCGAGGAACGACGGCCCGCGGCGTGGCTGGGGCCAGTGATCGAGCGGCTTCGCGCAGAGGGACTTGCGGTACATCATGGCATCTGGCTGATCCCCGGAAGACCGAAGGTGCTGCTGGTTGATCACACGGTCGATGCGGCCCGGCTTGGGGAGTTAAAGTTTGCGTGGTGGCAGGATCATCAGATCGAGTTTCCCGCCTCAGACTGGTTTGTGGATGGGACGGTGAGTTTCGCCGAGGCATCGCGGCGGATCGCGCTAGCGGTGGCAGAAGGATGGCTCGGGGTCGAGGCAAGCGCAGGGGAGGGCGAGGGTGCAAGCGAAGAGGAGGGTTGCGAGGCCGGGGTAGATGACGCACTCGACGGGAGTGATGGTGCCGAGCAAGATGCGGAGAATCCAGGCCTATCGATCGCCAGGAAGGATCGACGGCTCACGCTGCACGCGCACGAGTGGATGGCGGGGCTGGTGATACCGGCGCTGCGTTATCAGCACGCCGAAGTGCCGATCGCCACGGTCTTTACAACGCACGCGACGCAATTGGGGCGCACGCTGGCTTGGGGCTCGGATCGGTTCTACGACCATCTGCCGTACTTCGACGAGTATCACGAATCAACGAAACTGGGGATCACGACGCAGCACCGGATCGAGCGGTTGTGTGCGCGGGCCTCGCACGTGATGACGACGGTCAGCCCGATCACGGGTGAGGAATGCACCCACCTGCTCGGCCGTCAGCCCGATCTGATCCTGCCTAACGGCCTCAACATCGAGCGATACAACGTCGGGCATGAGTTTCAGACATTGCATGCGCAGTTCAAGAAGAGCATCCACGCGTTCTGCATGGGGCATTTCTTTCCGTCGTACTCGTTTGATCTTGACGACACGCTTTACTTCTTCACGTCGGGGCGGTTTGAGCCGAGGAACAAGGGCTTTGACCTGTGTCTGGAGGCGATGGCTCGGCTAAACGCCGAGCTCAAGACGCTGCGCGACAACGGTGGACCGGAGCGGAACGTGGTGTTCTTTATCGTGACACAGCGGCCGGTGCGGTCGATTCATCCGTCGTGCTTGCAACTCAGGGGCGTGCTCAACGAGTTACACGACGTGTGCGAGAGCATCACGGCGGAGATTGGAGATCAGTTGTTTCGCAAGGCCGCAGCGCGCGAGCGGGTGAAACTGGACGACATGGTGAGCGAGTACTGGAATCTGCGATTCCGACGCACGCAGCACGCGATGACGACGGATCGTTTGCCGCCGGTGGTGACGCATGTGCTGGAGGACGATCAGCGGGATGAAGTGTTGAACCAGATTCGCAGTTTGTGGCTCTTCAACCGGCCCGAAGACCCGGTGAAGGTGGTTTATCACCCGGAGTTCATCTCACCGACGAATCCGCTATGGGGCGTGGAGTATGACCAGTTTGTGCGCGGATGTCATATGGGCATCTTCCCGAGCGCGTACGAGCCCTGGGGCTACACACCGCTGGAGTGCATGGCGATGGGCGTGCCGACGGTGACGAGCGACCTGGCGGGCTTTGGGCGTTATGTGCAGCAGACTCACCCGGAGATGGAGGCATCGTGCCGCGGCGGATTGTTTGTACTCCGCCGGCGAGGGCGGTCTTTCCACGATGCGGCGGCTGACCTGGCGCGGCATCTGCTGGACTTCTGCACGATCGATCGGCGCGGCAGGATCGCGATGCGCAATCGCGTGGAGCATCGGTCGTGGGAGTTTGACTGGTCGAAACTGGCACGGGCCTATGACTGGGCCCACGATCTGGCGATGGCTCGGGTTGCGGCGGAGCAGGCGGGGATCTAGGCACCCGACAATTGCGGCTTACCCCGCTTCATCCTCGATTGCCGAGGACATGAGTTTTCCTAGCGGCAAGGCAAGCATGGCGGCTATCACCGAAGTGATGGCCGTGGCGGCAAAGGCCCATTCCAGACCAAAGCGTTCGGCCAGGCCTTGTGCCAGCCGTGCGCCGATCGAGCCGACTCCCCACGCCCCGCCGAGCAAGATGCCCGATGCGAGCGAAGTGCGATGCGGCAGCAGGCGTTGGGCCATGGCGATGGTGAGCGGCACGCTGGCACCATATCCCGCACCGGCAAGCGCACAGACCAGCAAGGAAAGTGCCGAACCAAATCCGGGAAGGCCGAGCATGGCGGCCCAGCGGTAGGAGTGCGGCAAAGCGAGCAAGCACACGGCCCCGAAGAGAGGAAGAACGACGAGCGCGAGCCGTTCGTGTCGGCGTGAGAGGAAGAAGCCCAGAGCCAGGCCGCCGCTGCCCATGCCGATCTGCTTGGCGGCTTGCAAAGGGCCTGAGATGGAGGCGGCGCTGAGTGAACCCGCAGCGGTAAGGTCAAGCCCGCCGCCGGCGGCACCGGAACCAACACCCGCGGCGAGTCCGTCGGACCAAGCCTTGACTAGGGCGACGAGTGAAGTGTCGATGCCGAACTTCAGCACATTGGCGAGATAGAGCACGAAGAGCGCGGTCCAGGCGGCGCGTTTGACAAGGCCATCGCGGGCTTGGTGACGGGCGTGAGCGTCGCTGCGGCGGTGGGGTGTGCCATGGATGGACGTTGCCAGCAGCGCGACAAAGATGAGCCCGGGGGGGATGAGCCAAGCAAGCGAGCGAAGCCCGGCGCTGATGTCGACGGCGGTGCTGCCGTCGATCGCGGAGAAGTGGCGGACCCAAGCCGGTGCGAAGAGGTTTCCGCACACGCCACCAATCATGCCCGCGGCATAGAACCACGCTAGGCCGAGCGACCGGCGGGGCTGGGTGAGTTGGCCGACAGCGGCGGCGGCGACGGGGTGAAAGGCACCGATCCCCGCTGCGGCGATGGCCTGGAGCACGGCCAACTGCCAGAACGTGTTGGTATACCCGATGAGACTGACACCGATGACGGCGACACCGAAGCCGATGGTGCCGACAGCGCGGGTGTCTCGACGATCAGAGACAAGGGCGACGACAGGTTGAACCAGACCAGATGAGAGTGCCCCGATGGTGATGAGGGTCGCGGGCTGATGACTATCGAGGTTGAGTTTGCTCTGCAAGACCGCCAGCAGCGGGATGGCGATGAAGGAGAAGAGATCGACGACGCTGTGGACGAAGATGGTGGTCCAGGCGCGGGCTTTGTTGGAGGTGCGCCAGGTGTGTCGGCCGTTGAGGGTGTGCGGGGTGTCGGGCGTGCGTGGGTGCGACGAGATCTGACCGTCCGGGCCATCTGGGCGCTTGACGGAGGTGGTGCTGGCTCGAGTGGGCGTTGGCAATGAAGAGAGCGGCATGGGGCGTGCGAGAGTAGCGCTGGCGGTTGGAGCGTCGTTTGGGTTATGCTGTGATCCAGACCCTTCGCCGCCAGTGACTGGGGCGAGCGGGGGATGTTGCGAGGCCCTCGTGCGGTGGGGAGGTTTGGTGACACGGGCGGGGGCGACGCGCCGTCAGCGTTGAGACAGGCCGACGCACGTTCAGTCTGCGGCATCGAATGGACGGTGCCTTCAGTGCCGACAGTACAAATCCTCTCATTTGCGAAACAAAGCCATGCCCCGACGCCACGCCCGAAAGCACCTGGTCAGCCGATTGAAGCAGCGACATCCGCCGGGAACGATGCCGGGCACGCTGTCGATTGATCCAGCGGCCCCGCGGCCGGTGATCAACGTGATGGAGTTTGACGCGGCGGGATGCCGCGAGCGCACGGACGTATCGATGGAGGAACTCGATGGTCTAGCCATTAGGCTGGGTCGATCTGGTGGGCAGCAGAGGGCGGCGGCTTCGGGAACTTCACCTGCGTCTGTTTCGAGTACGGCAACGCGGGCTGGTGCGGGTTCCGGCGTGCTGTGGGTCGACGTGATCGGAACGGGCGACGCGGCGGTGATTCAGCACATCGGCGAACTGTTCGGGCTGCACCGGCTGGAACTCGAGGACATCGTGAGTTCGCACCAGCGCGCCAAGGTTGAGGACTACACCGACCATGTCTATTTGGTCATGCGAGAGTGTTCGTGTCATAAAGATCTCGAGCAGGATCAGATCAGCCTGTGCATGGGACAGGGTTGGGTGGTCAGCTTTCAGGGCAAGCACGGTGATTGTTACGAGCCGGTACGGCAGCGGATTCGACAGCGTAAGGGCCGGATCAGCGCCCAGGGCGCCGACTATCTGGCGTATGCGCTGATCGACGCGGTGGTCGACTCGTATTTCCCTGCACTCGAGCACTTGGGTGAAACGCTGGAAGCTTTGGAGGACGAGACGACGTTGAAGCCGAGTGAGGCAACGGCCGCGGCGATTCACCACGTCAAACGTGATCTGCTGACGGTGCGCCGTGCGGTCTGGCCTGCGCGAGAGGCGATCAGCACGTTGATACGGGAGGATCATGCGTTCATCACGGCGGATACGCGGGTGTATCTGCGCGACTGCTACGACCACCTTGTCCAGTTGATGGACATGGTGGAGACGTACCGGGAGATTGGCTCGGGCCTGATGGACATCTATCTGGCAAGCGTGAGCAACAAGATGAGCGAGGTGATGAAGGTATTGACCATCATCGCGACGATTTTTATGCCGCTGAGTTTCATCGCGGGTCTGTACGGCATGAACTTCAACACGCAGGCGTCTTGGGTGAACATGCCGGAACTAAACTGGGCGTTTGGCTACCCGTTTGCGCTGGGGCTGATGGCGGCGACGGCGACGGTGATGCTGGTTTACTTTGGGCGCAAGGGCTGGGTCTTTGGTACGAGACGGAACCGCTGAGGCCACGATGGAGCGGTCGATTGATGGGCGGTTGGCTGACAATTGAGCGAAGTTTCGAAGCAGCGGTTGACGACTGGGTGACCGCTCTCCAATCACTTGAAAGCTCAGTCACTTTCGATCGTGCTCGTGTTCGGCGGCGTGATCGTGATCGGGAGTGGTCGCGGCCGCGCTTGATTTGGCATCGATCGTGAAGGTAACAGGGATTTGCACTCCGTCGGCCAAGAGCGTGGCGAAGCCGCGATACATCCCTGGCTGTGGGAACGTGATGCTGTAAACGGTGTCAGTGTCGCTGCCATTGGCCAGTCGCTTGGCCCATTCGACAACGTGATCGGCGGTTGATTGGGCTGGACGGGCGAACGCGGCGCTCATGAGGTCGGTTGAGACAAAGAACAGTTCGGGCGGCGAACCGACGTGAGCGTCGGGATTGGGGTCAGCATCCGTGCCGGCATCTGTGTCGGCGGCCCGGTCGATAGGCACTTCGATACCGTTCTTCTGGAGCGAGAGGCGGAGCGGAAACTCGCGCCCTTCGCCAGCGGTGTAAGGCTCTCCGTTGCAGCGAAGCCGAAACTCGTGGCCTTTGACATGAAAGACCTGATCCCAGTCTTCCTTTGTCGGCTGCGGCTCGCTTGTATCAGTCTGAGCATCGCGCGACTGCTCGCGGCCGATTATGCAGCGGGCAACAAACGTCTGGGTGTTTCGGCCCTGAGTGGTGAGGCTGCCAACGACCACATGAAGCCCGGAGTGCTTGGCTGGAAGTTCGATGAACTCGGGTCGATCCGTCAAGATGATCGGCGTGATGCTCGTGAGGGAAGCGTTGACCGCGTAAGCCGTTGGCGAGATGGCCCACTGCTCTTGCATGGGCAGGCCGGTGGGGCCGAGTACGCGAACACCGAAACGCCCGCGCTGTGAGTTGGCTTGGTCGGGAACGGGGACGAGTTGAACCGCGCAGGGGATCTTGTCGAGCGTGACAAGCGCCATGCCGCATGTGGGACAGTTGTCTCGGTCGGAATACTCGACGCCGGGCTCGCAGTGCATGGGGCAAGCAAGGCCCGCCGCAGCGTGAGTGCTTTGGCTTGAGTTTGACTGGCCGATATCAGTGTTGCAGGACTGGTCGCAGCCGACCAGTCCAAGACCTAGCCCCATGACAACGCTCCAAATGGCGGCGAGGCGGGCGGTAGGGGGGTAGTTCACGGCACCGGACCCGATCAATCGAGTCGATGAGTGAGGCCTGATTTGAAGGCGAGTCTGCGCCTGGCTGTAGTTCGCGTACATCATGTGTTTGTGTCCTTGCGGATTCGTGCTGAGGGTTCGTGCTGGGCGGCACATGCGGGCGATGGGCGGCTTTCACAGCCTGCGGGGTAGTTCGTGCAATTCATCGTACATCGATTGTGGACGCGAAGTTCGGGATTGCGAATCGAGGCCGCCGCGGGCCGGTACACTCTGCCCGGACACTCAGGAATTCCCATGAACACGCGACGCTGCCTCACTCCGCTCTCACCTGCCCTCCGAATGTCTTCGCCCCGGGCAAGTAAGAGTTTGTTGACACGCTCTCAACCCCGACCGATTCGACTGATGTGCCCGAATCTGGTCGCCCGGGCGTTAATGCTTCCGCTCGCTCTCGGACTGCTCGGCGGGGCCGTCGCGGGTTGTGCTTCGGGCGGTTCATCGACAGCATCCGGGGCGGATTCGACGTCGGCAGACGCGAATGCCGGATCCGGCCCCACCACCTCCGACCCGCGCATCGACGCGCTGGACATCGATGTTCGCAAGTCCATCGCTCGGGCCAGAGACCACGTTTTCCCGGCGCTGGTTAACATCGACGTGGTCTCACTCGACTATTCGTCGGGCAAGGAGACCAAACTTCGATCGACGGGATCGGGAACGATCATTTCCAGCGAGGGCCACGTGCTGACCAACGCGCACGTAACGGATCAGGGCGTGCGGTTCTGGTGTGTGTTGGCCGACAAACGGCGCGTTCCCGCCACGCTTGTGGGCGAAGACCCGTGGACCGATCTTGCGATTCTCAAACTGGATTCGAGCTTAGTGAACGCGGCGGGGACCAGCGGCGGCGGCCTGCCTGTGGCCAGTTTGGGCAACTCCGATCGCCTGACGGTGGGTGAGTATGTCTTGGCGATGGGTTCGCCATTTTCGCTCAGCCGGACGGTAACGCTCGGTGTTGTCAGCAACACCGAGCGTGTGTTTACGGGTGGCGGCGGCGGCGACGTCGATGAAATCCAGTTGAATTCTGACCAGCGCACTGGCACGTTTACGAACTGGGTGCAGCACGATGCGCTGATCAACCCGGGCAACTCCGGCGGACCGCTGGTGAATCTGGCGGGCGAGGTCGTGGGTGTGAACACCCGCGGCGGTTCGGGCATGGCGTTCGCCACGCCGAGCAACCAGGCGCAGCGTGTCGCCGAGGAACTGATCCGCACCGGCGAGGTGGTTCGGAGCACGTTGGGCATTACGTTCCGGCACATCGAGAGCACGGGTTTGAAGGAGGGCGTGCTGGTTGATTCGGTGGAGGCCGAGGGGGCAGCGGCGATGGCGGGCCTCACGCCTGGCGACGTGGTGACGGCGATCAATGGCGAGCCGCTGACGGTTCGGTTTGCTGAGGAAGTGCCGCCGCTGCTGAAGCGCATAGCTCAGATGCCGGTGGGTGCATCGATCAGGCTGGACTATCAGCGCAACATCGGCAAGGGCGAGTCTGGGTCTGCGTCGGCAACAACAACCAAACTGCTTCGCGATCAGGGCAAGCAGGTGGCGCTGCGATTGTGGGGCCTGACGGTGCAGGTGATCACTGAGCGAGCGCAGCAGCGGATGCGATTGCCCAGCGCTCGCGGGGCGATTGTGAGCGGGCTGTCCCGTGGTGGCACGGCCTCAACCGCCGAGCCGTCGATTTCATGGGGCGACGTGATCACGGCGATTAACGGCAAGGCTACCAACAACCTTGATGAGGTGGTTGCGGCATATGAACTGGTAGCGGCTATGGAAAATGACAAGCGGCCCGAGTGGGTGATGATCGAGTTTGAGCGCGACGGTCAGAGTTACCTGACGCTGATCAAGCCCGCACCCGCCGAAAGCCCGGATCCGCCGATCGAGCTGCCCAAGGCATGGATCGGTGTGGCGACGCAGCCGGTGATCCGACCTTTGGCCAAGCAACTGGGCGATGAATCCCGAACCGGGTTCCGCGTGACGCGGGTCTATACCGGCACGCGGGCCGACTCGGCGGGGCTTCGCGTGGGCGATCTGATCGTGTCGCTCAACGGCGATCCCATCCGCCCGGCAACCCAGCAGGACTCCGGGCAGTTGAATCGGCAAGTACGCCGTCTGTCGATCGGCGGCGAGGCCAAACTGGGCATCGTCCGCAACGGTGAGCCACAGGAAGTCGCGGTTCAACTGGAACGGACCAAACTGGAGTCGGCCGAGGCACCGCGAGCACAGAACACCGACTTTGAGATGTCGGTGCGCGAGGTCACGTTCTTTGATCGCCAGGATCGGCGCTGGGACGACTCGGTGACGGGCGTGATCGTGTCGAGCGTTGAACAGGCGGGCTGGGCGGGGCTGGGCGGTGTGCGGCCGGGCGATCTGATTCAGCGGATCGGCGATGAGGCCATCACCGATGTGGCGTCGTTCAAGCGCACGATGAAGAAGATCGAGAAGGACCAGCCCGATCGGATCGTCTTTGTGGTGTTTCGCGGCTTCCGAACGTACTTCCGCTTTGTTGAGCCTGACTGGAAACCCGGCGCAAGCGACGTGCCGGCAGAAGACGAGAACGGCTAACGTGAATGGCCGGGTGGGTGGTGGGGCAGCGGGCACGTAACTCTGGCGGTACATGTTTCAGCGTTGCGCGCGTTGATGGCGATCGAATGGTTTGGGCCCCGCGGTCTGAGTCACATCAGATCAATCCCCGCAAGGGCTCGATGATCCAAGGTCTTATCTTTCAAAAGGAACTCACGATGACTGTCCGTCTCAATCGTTCGGTTTGCTCGCTCGGTCGTTGCTCTCGGTCGTTGGCTGCGCTCAGCGTGCTGCTTGCCTCAGCGGGGTTTGCCTCGGCCGTGCCCGCGGC
>JBGSRG010000323.1:0-3684 GCA_041737685.1 Phycisphaerales bacterium
CGTCCGGCGCAATTGTCCGGCCAGGCCCGGCGTGCTCGTTCAGCACCTCCAGAAACCGGCTCATGTGCGTGCCCTTCTGATAGTGTGGCAGGGCGACATACATTGAAAGGGTGGCCACCGTCGTCTGTTCAACCCCAAAAACCGAGTTCGGATGATGTGCCGGAACACGAAGCCGGATCGGAAACGTCACGTCTTTCACCCCCACCCGATCGATGGCCACGTTGCGAGAGTCTGAAGACGCCTGCACGTCCGGCATCGTCTGACCCACCACTTCCACCGGAAGAGAGGTTCGGTCAGACTTGCCCGGCCCGTGCGGGGGTTGCGGAGGGCGCGGCGGGTGCGCAACGGTGGTCAATACAGAGCCCTTTCGTGTTTGTTTTTCCCGCATGGCAATCGAATAGTACGCGCCGGCCGATTCACGACCTGCCCTCACCATCCAGATTCACCAACGAGCGATTGTGTGACCAACACGGGCCCGTGTCACTGGCCCGCCCCAGCGTTCGCCATTGCCGACCAGCCCGACCAGCCCGACCCAACAACCTCGGCACCGAGGCCGATTGCAAGCAAAATACGATCAATCCTGCCGTTCACGTCATCGCGGCGTGAGACTGTTCCACCGTCCACGTCATGTTCGGCCTCCCCTCGGCGTCCGGACGCGAGCAGTCAATATGCAGCGTAAAGAACCCGGGCCGACCGTTCACGTTGACCAGTTCGTTCCGTCGAATCATCGGCCAGATGATCTGACGGTCAGTCTCGGGCAAGGGCAGCGATTCGATCGCCGACGGCTCGTGCCACTCCAGCCGACCCTCAGCGATGTCGGTCCACGTCACCTCTACCGGGCCGATCACCCGGTAATAGAACAGCAGCCAGTGGCCCTTGCCCTCGTAGGCCTGCTCGGAGATAAGCCCCGCCAGGTGCAGCCGCTCAATGGGCACGTCAATCCCCGCCTCTTCCATGATCTCCCGCCGGGCACACTGCGCGGGCGATTCGCCCGTCACCATGTCAAGTTTGCCGCCGATCGGCGAGCACAGGCCCTTGTTCGGCTCTCGCAGCCGCCGCAGCAGCAGCACACGCCCCTGCGCATCGCGCAGGTCGCACAGACAGGCCAGTTTGTAAGGCAGCGGCGAGCCGTTCATCGGGAGCGAAGAATAGGGGCGTGCGCGCGCCGGTTCACCGCCAAGTGAACAGATCATGCCCACACCCGCCGCCAACCGATTTCAACGGTCCATGACCACCACCTCTTCGCCAACACCCACCGCAACGATCCTGAATCGCGTCGCGAACGCCACTTCCACCATGCCCCTCGACGAACTCCCGACATCCAGTGCCGTGCATCGCGGCCAACGACCGTCAGAGTTTGCCGGCAAAGCCATCTACATGGTCGGCATCGGCGGCTGCGGAATGAGCGGATTGGCACGCCTGCTGCGCGCGCGCGGAGCCCACGTTCGCGGCTCTGATGTGGGCCGATCGCCCTTCACGCAAACCCTTGAGCGAGATGGGTTTGAGTTAGCCTTCGATCAATCCGGCGTCGGTGCCGGCGCCATTCCGGCAACCTGCGATCTGCTCGTCGCCTCCGCCGCGATCCGGCCCGAACACCCTCAACTCCTCGCGGCCCAGGCTCGCAGCCTACCCGTGCTCAGTTACGCAGAGGCCCTCGGCCGGGCCATGCACAGCCACACCGGCGTCTGCATCGCCGGAACCCACGGCAAAAGCACCACCACCGCCATGCTCGGCGTCTGCCTGGCCGCCGCGGGGCTAGACCCAAGCGTCATCGTCGGTGCCAACTGCTCCCAACTCGCCAAGCCGAGCGGGTCTGCTTCGCCGACGGGCAACAAGCCAGCCAACGCTGGCGGCTTCCGGCTCGGCTCTGAGCTCGTCCCCAGCGGCCCGCTCAGTGGCGAACCCGGCCTCTTGCTCGCTGAGGCCTGCGAGTTCAACCGCAGTTTCCACAACTACCACCCGCGTGTCGCCGCCATCACAAGCGTCGAGGCCGACCACCTCGACGTGTTCGGCTCGGTTGAAGAGGTCGTCAAGGCCTTTCACGAGTTCGCCCGTCTCATCCCGCACCGAGACAAGGGCGGCACGCTGCTCATCGCCGCTGAGGGCACCCACCGGCGCGAGGTCACCGCTGGATTGGAGTGCGACGTGCAGACCATCGGCTGGTCGCCAAGTTGTGATTGGAGCGTGCAGTACGACCCGCGCTCCCGCCGCACCGGCTTGGTTCGCAAAGGCCACGGGCTGATCGGGGCGTGGATCACCACCATGCCCGGCGAGCACAACGCCATGAACGCCGCCACGGCCTGCGCACTCGCGACCATTCTCGGTGCCGATCCTGACAAGATCGCGACCAGTCTCGGCGAGTTCAAGGGCTTGGATCGGCGGATGCAGTTCATGGGCGAGCGACGACTGCCCTTGGGCGGTGCCGTCCGTGTCTACGACGACTACGGCCATCACCCGACCGAGGTAGAAGCGACCCTCAAGGCGCTGCGAGACTTTGAGCGTCCAGAAGAGCGCGGCGGCCGCCTAGTCTGTGTCTTTCAGCCCCACCAACACAGCCGAACCCGATTCCTGCTCGACGAGTTCGCGAGCGCTTTCAATCACGCCGACGTGGTGGTCGTGCCCGACATCTACTTCGTTCGAGACTCGATCGAAGAGAAAACCAAAGTGACGGCGGGCGATCTGGTTGATCGTCTGCGAAGCCGCGGCATTCAGGCAATGCACCTCTATCCCTTCGATGCGATCATCGAGCAGCTGCACGTGATGTGCAAGCCGGGCGATCTGCTCGTGGTCATGGGCGCTGGGCCGGTAGACTCGGTGGCTCGAGGCTTCTTGGGCGAACCCGCCTGACCATCCAGCACCAACCCCATGACGACCCTCACAAAGCGGGCACAGCACGTGCAAATCCAGACCGACGCACCCATCGAAACGTGGTTTCACATCGGCGGGCGCGCTGACCGCATGGCCACGCCAAACAACGCCGCCGAACTCGCCGAGTGTCTCAGACTCGATCCCAACCTTCGCGTTCTGGGCGACGGCGCAAACCTGCTCGTCGATGATGACGGAGTGGGCGAACTGGTGGTCCGCCTCTCAAGCCCCGCCTTCACAGCGTGGAACTTCGACGACGAATCAGTGGCGGGCCGCGTGCGTGTGGGTGCCGGCGCAAACCTGCCCAAACTCATTCTCGAATCGGTCCGACGCGGGCGCAGCGGGCTTCAGGGGCTAGGCGGCATCCCCGCCACTCTGGGCGGCGCACTGGTCATGAACGCCGGCGGCGCGTTCGGTCAGATCGCCGACACCGTGGCCCGCGTCCATGCGCTCGACCGTTCCGGCAAGCCAGTCACCCTCGACCGTGACGACATCGACTTTTGCTACCGCCACAGCGGACTCGAATCGCTGATCCTGACCGAGGTGGAACTCGACCTGCCCGAGGACGACCCCGAGGCCCTGCGAACCCGCCTGAAAGAAGTGATGCAGTACAAGAAAGCCAGCCAGCCCATGCGCGAGCAATCGGCCGGCTGCGCCTTCAAGAACCCCATCATGGACCGCGACATGGAGGGCATCGGCATCAGGGGTGAGCGTGTCAGCGCGGGCATGCTCATCGACCGCGCCGGCGGCAAAGGCCTGCGGGTCGGCGGCGCTTCGGTCAGCCCCCAGCACGCCAACTTCATCGTCACACAGCCCTCC
>JBGSRG010000378.1:0-2030 GCA_041737685.1 Phycisphaerales bacterium
TCGCGCCGCCGCCGCGGGCTTGCAAAGCGGCGGCTGCGACGTGATCGACGTGGGCGTGGCCATGACTCCCACCGTCGCGGTCTTCGCCGATCTTCGCGGCGCCGACGCCGGCATGATCATCACCGCAAGCCACAATCCTCAGCACTGGAACGGATTGAAACTGGTCGTGCGAGACGTCGGCCTCGCTGTGGGAGTGCGCACAACAGGCACCACGAACGACACCGGAACAAACACCACTGGCGGGCTGGGCGTTGTCGATGCTTGTGCACCCGACAAAGCCACCGCAGCACACGTCATCGAGGGCTTCAGAACCAACCCGGCCAGCGCTGTGTGGCCGGGCTTCTCGCCCGTGCGATCCGATGTGCCCGCCACCGCCATCGGCACCTATTCCTCCGCTTCGCGCGGCGACGCGGGCCTCAACATCGAAGACGAGGCGACCGTCGCTCACGTTGAGCACCTGCGGCGGGCCTTGGCCAGCATCGGTGTCACCGACGATCGTGCCCATATGGGCCTGCGCTGCGTCGTCGATTCGTTGAATGCCTCCGGCGTCGCAGGGGCCAAGGCCTTTCTGGGCCGCCGGCTGGTCCAGCATCTGGGCGCGGGCACCAGCGGCCTCTTCCCACACATGCCCGAGCCTCTGAAAGAGAACCTCACCGAACTCGCCACGGCCGTCAAGGGCCAGAAGGCCGACGCGGGCTTCGCCCAAGACCCCGACGCCGATCGCCTCGCGCTGATCGACGAGCAGGGAACATACATCGGCGAGGAGTACACCCTCGTGCTCGCAGCGATGTCCTTGCTGGGCGCGCGAGAATCACGCGGCCTTAGCACTGCCGGCGCTGCGCTCTGTACCAACCTCAGCACCTCACGAATGCTCGACGACGTCGCGGCGATGTTCGGCGCGCGTGTCATCCGCAGCGCAGTGGGCGAGGCCAACGTCGTCGAGTCGATGAAGCAGCATCGTGCGCTCATGGGCGGCGAGGGCAACGGCGGCGTCATCTGGCCGCAAGTCACGTACATCCGCGACTCTCTCTCCGGCATGGCGTTGGTCATCGCGCTCATGGCCCGCACCAAGAAGACCCTGAGCGAATTGGTAGCGCTGATTCCGGCATACGCAATCGTCAAACGCAAGGTAGACCTCCCTGATCTGTCGGTGGCCAAGCGTGCGTGCGAGGCCGTCGCGGCGAGATTCAAAGATGAGCGCCTAGATCTGCAAGACGGTGTACGCGTCGATGTGGAAAGCGAGCGCGCGTGGGTCCACGTCCGCGCCAGCAACACCGAACCGATCATGCGACTCATCGCCGAGGCGCCAACCCGCGACGCGGCGGAGCGATTGCTGGCCGAGACAGAACAGGCGATTGCGGGCGACGCGAGGGCGTGAGCAGCGAGCGATGGAAAGACAGCGCTTGCGAGAGTTGATCCCGGGGGTGTGGGTGCGCGGCTAAGGCGGGCTGATTGACGCCCACGCAGATTCACTTGCGAATGCGCCCGCGGTTGCTCTTGGCCGATCCGCCCAGCAGGCCCAGATCCAGCACCACGCCGATGATCACCAGCACCAGGTACCAGCCGTCGATCCCGCCGTTGGCGTTCATGCCAAAGGCGTAGGCCAGCAGTGTCAGCGGCATGAACAAGAAGCCCAGGATGGGCCAGAGCACCTTGCCGCCGAAGGCATCGCCGATGTAGTCGGAGAAAATCACCAGCAGCAGGATGGTCAAGCGCGGCGCACCGAGCGCAAGCAGAGCGATGAGACAGGGCATGGTGGTGGATCCTTTGAGGAATGTCCCGGGTGAGAGATCTTGCTGATTGTTTGCGCAACGTTGTGTAAAGAAGCAGAACTGTGGACAGACCAACGAACAAAGCAAGCGGACACACGCGGCCGCGATTCCCACCCGATCAGAGCACCACGCGCCACAACACCTGCACGATCACCAGCGCGTACAGGCCCGCGACCAGATCGTCGAGCAAGATGCCCCAGCCCGCGGGGACGCGCTGCAGACCGTTGGCGGGCCAGGGCTTGAGAATGTCCATGATCC
>JBGSRG010000403.1:0-6526 GCA_041737685.1 Phycisphaerales bacterium
CGGGCGGACTTTGACGCGCCAGGCGCGGGGTGAGCCGTCGGAGACGACGTAGTAGCCCAGTTCGCCGTTGGCGGTTTCGATGGCACCGTAAGCCTCAGCGACGGGTGCTTTCCAACCGCGATTGGACATGATGAGTTCGAAGTGCTGGATCAGCCCTTCGATGGAGCCGTAAACGTCTTTCTTTGGGGGCTTGACCATCTTGGAGTCGCTGAAGGCATCGACCGGACCGTCGGGGATGTGGTCGATGAGTTGGCGGATGATGGAGAGCGACTCTTTCATCTCTTCGCAGCGAACGCGGAAGCGTGCGTAGCAATCGCCCTCGTGCGAGATGGGCACCTTGAAGCTAACGGACTTGGCGCCGTTGTTGTCCCAGTTGTCTTTGTAGCAGAGGTAGGGAAAGTCTTTGCGCAGGTCGCGTGCGACACCGCTGGCGCGGGCCATTGGTCCGGTGAGGCCCCAGGCCGCGGCCTCGGCCTGATTGATGACGCCGACGCCGGCGGTGCGGTCGATGAAGATGCGGTTCCGCGTGAGCAGCCCCTCGGTTTCTTCGATGGCCTTCTCGACGTCGGAACAAGTGTCCTTGACCATTCGCACGAAGGTGCTCTGGTCGAGCAGGTCGCTCATGAGGCCGCCGACGCGGGTCCAGTCGGGGTGGAAGCGCTGGCCCGAGATGAAGTCGCAGATGTCGTAGATCTTCTCGCGTGGGTTGAAGAGGTATAGGAATGCGGTGATGCCGCCCAGGTCGAGGGCGGCGGCGCCGACGCAGAGCAGGTGGTTCTGGATGCGCGCGACCTCGGCCATGATGGTGCGCAGGACTTTGCAGCGCGGCGTGAGTTCGATGCCGAAGAGTGTTTCGACGGCGTGGTGCCAGCAGATGTCGTTGGCGATGGGGCTGAGATAGTCCATTCGCGAGACGACGGTGACGTACTGGTTGTAGTCGAGGTGCTCGCCGAGTTTCTCGAAGCCGGAGTGGAGGTAGCCGATGTGCGGCGTGCAGCGGGCGACGCGTTCGCCATCGAGTTCGAGCACGAGCCTGAGGGTGGTGTGCGTGGCCGGGTGCTGCGGGCCGAAGTTGAGCACCCAGCGCTCGCCGGTGTCGATGCTGTCTTTGAGATAATCAACGGACTCGATATCGACGTCGAATCCTTGCTCGGGTCGCAGGGTGTAGGGCATGGTGCAAGCGTATTCCCGGCGGGGGTGGGCGACTTGGCCGGTTGGGGCGGATGGGAGCGATGAAGGCGGGCTGGCCGCGGGTGGCACGCGGGGCGATGGGTTATGCTGGCGGCACGATGCCGCTGCGTTCGGTTTCTTCTGTGCTTTCGCCACCTCGACCCGCTGGGCCGCAAAGCAGGCCGGTGGAATCGTTCGATCTGGTTCATCCTGCGGTGACGCCGGGCGGTTTCGAGGATGGAGCGGGTCTGGAGGGGTTGCGGATCCTGCACCTTTCAGACTTGCATGTGCGGCGGCATCGGGCGCGGTCGCGCAAGTTCGTGCGGCTGTGTGGGGCGGTGAGCGGTGCGCGGGCTGATCTTGTGGCGATCACCGGGGATTGCATGGACGAGCCGGGGCAAGAATCGGCGGCGTTCGCAGCGCTCGACGATCTGGCGAAGGCGTGGAGCGAGCAGGGGCCGCCGGTGATGGGTGCGTACTTGGTGCTGGGCAATCACGACTCGTCGGTGTTTGCGCAGCGGGCTTGCGAGCGATTTGGTGGGGAGGGCGGTGCGAAGATTCGGTTGCTGCAGAACCAGAGGGTTGAAGTGGCTCATCCGCACGGCGAGCGGGGCGCTGTGGCGGTGCGATTGGTGGGGCTGTCGTGGCCGGAGGATGCGCTTGGGGCGATGGTGCGGGCAGGGGGCGAGAGCGAGAGCGGGGCGTTGACGCTGGTACTGGCGCATGTGCCGAGCACGATCTTTACTGCGGCGGATATGGGATGGCCGCTGGTGCTGGCGGGGCACACGCACGCGGGACAGGTACGGCTTTCGCCGCGATTTGCGCCGCACACGTCGAGCGATGTGCCGGTAGATCTTGCGTCGGGCGTGCTGCGGTATCGCTCGACGCTGTGCTGCATTTCGCGTGGCGTGGGCGACGGCATGGCGGAGGGGCTGCGGATCAACTGCCCGTGGCAGGTGCCGTTGTACACACTGCGGCATGGGCCGCTGCCCGACGTGCCGCGAGCGGAGTGGTCCGAGCGTGTGCATCAGATGCGGGCGTGGTGAATCGGGGTGTGGAGGGCGAGCGAGCGCCGCAGCGAAAGACTCGCGATGAAGGAACTTGTGCGATCAGACAATCAGATTCTGGAGGGTGTGCTGTGCTTCGCGGGCACGCGTGTGCCGGTGGCCGCGCTGATTGAGCATCTGCGGGGTGGACACACGGCGGATTACTGTCTCGAGCAGTTTTCGTCGGTGGCTCGTGAGCAGAGGATGGGCGTGCTGGAGTTGGTTGAGCGGCATCCCTTGGCCTCTTCGGACGAGAAGCACCGAACGGGCAGATCGCGAAGAGCGGCGGGATGAAGGTGTTGCTGAACGAGAATCTGCCAAACGATCTGAGGCACTTTCTTGCCGGGCACGAAGCGTTTGCGGTTGCATACCTCGGCTGGAAGGGCACCAAGAGCGGCGAGTTGCTTGAGCGGGCGGGTTTGAGCGAAGACGATCAGCGCTGCCGCATGAAGAGGTGAACCGCAGTGGAGCCGTAGGCGTGGGTTTCCGGGCCGACAGCCCCGATCATGTTCAGGTCTGGTTCGACGTAGACGCGCGGCGGCTCGGTGCGTGATGCTGCGTTTGGGTGAGGCGAGTTGGCGTCAGGTCCGACCGCGTCAGGCTCGCTGGGATCTTCGAGTTCGTCGGTGCCGTCAAGCCCATCATCGTTGTCAAAGTCGTCGGCGTAGTCCTGAGCGTCATGCTCGTGGTACTCGTCACGGACTTCACGGTCATCATGGTCTTCATGCTCATGGTGGCCAGCGAGGTCGAGGTCAAAGTCATCATCGTCGTCGTCAGCGCGCACGGGACCGCCCTCCCCCGCCCCGCCTCCCCCGCTGCCTCCGACACCCGCCGCGCCGCTTGGGCCTGTGCGGAGTTTGCGTTCGAGCCGGCGAGAACTCTCCTGGATCGCGTCGACGTCAATTTGCTGGCCAACGCTGCCCGAACCGATGATCCAAGAGCGTTCGATCTTGGGTGAGCGTTTGCCCTTGCTGCTGCGATGCGGGCCAGCGTGGGGCGCAGTGCCTGTGATGCCCGTGCCATGGCCACCATTCTCGGGATCGCTGGATGCGGAATGGATGAGGTCTAGGTGTCGAAAGGGCCAAGGGGTGCGGATGGTGGCGAAGCCCTTGTCGGAGAGCGACCCGATCAGCCGCTCGAACTGCGACTTCACACGGTCCCAACCGCCGGAACCACCCAGTGCCGAGCCGGGATCAAGGACCAGCGGATAGGGCGGGTCGAGGAAGAGCAGGTCCACGCCGCCCATCGCTGCAATTCGTGTGAAAACGGCGGGGCCGAGGGCATCACCCCGGACCAGCGTGGCGCTGTCGGTGCAGCCCAGAAGTGTGATGTTGCGTTCGAGCAGGTCGCACGCACGCTTGTCGCGCTCGACGAAGACGCAGTGCTCGGCGCCGCGGCTGAGGGCCTCAAGCCCGATGGAGCCGCTGCCCGCGAAGCAGTCGACTACGCGAGCGCCCTCGAAGTGGCCGCGCAGCAGGTTGAAGAGCGATTCCTTCACGCGGTCGGGGATTGGGCGCGTGGTGTTGGCGTTGGCGGGTGAATAGAGCTTTCGCGAGCGGAACTTGCCGCCGATGATCCGCATGGGGCAGAAGGATAGGGTGGGGCTGTTGGCGGGATAGGGCGCGGGCTGCGACGGCTGGGCCGGGGGGGACGATCAGGTCGGGGGGACGATCAGGCTGGCGGATCGAGGTTTACGCGGACGACGGCCGGTTTGGCCAGCTCAGTGAGGACTTTCCAGCCCGGTGCACCAGCGCGGACGGTTGACCATCGCGACATGGCGCTGCGGCGGTCACCCGCGTACAGGTCGAGCATCGGCGCGCCGACCAGCACAGTGCGCTGCAGCAACAACAGGTCGTCGGTGGCGTATTCGAGTTGGGCGCTGACGCCCAGAATCGCCTCAAGAAGTTGGGCGAAAAGCCCGGCGTCTTTGGCCAGCAGCACGTGGGCATCGTCCCAGACCAGGAACCGGCGGCGGAGCGCCCGGCCGCTGGATTGAACGGGCTGGTATCGGAGTGCCTCTACCACGCCGCGCGGGCCTTCGACGCTTCGGCGGATGCGGCCGCTGCCCAGCGCGGTTTCGAGTTGGGTGCAGAAGGAGTAAAGGTCGGTGATGACCGAGCCGGGCAAGATCGCGACGCTGGTGTCTTCGAGCCGGCTCAGGCCGCCGGCAAGTTCTGCCACGAACCGCGATCGCAGGAGTGCATCGGAGGCCCAGGCGCAGACGTGAGCGTCCTCAAGACTCTGCGCGAGCTCTGCTTGCAGCACGCTCAGGCGGTTGGGCGTGATGGATGGTCGGAGCTGGATGCGCATTGCTCAGCCTTATCCCCCCGACCCGCCCAGTCCGCTCGCCCCTTACAAAACCGCCCTGTCACACCAACTGCCCGACCTGCGAAGCCCGTCCACACCACCGCCACTCCCCGGCCTTGCTACGCAGGTCGGCAGGGTTGCCCGCTCGCTGCGGGCCGCTGCCCGCACTGTTCCACATTCCCAACCGCGACTCTTGCGCCCACTTCTGCGGACTCGCTTCCGCCTAAACATGCCCTCAACTGGCGGGAATGCGCACGATCGTTAGAATTCTCTCAGGAGAACAGAGCACTCGGAGGCGATTTTCGTACAAAAATGGCAGATAATCCTTACAAAGCCCTTTCAGCAAACACGGCGGAGGCATTGTTTGCCTTCAGATTTCTGTACGTTGCTGGGCTTACTCGCCGGGCAAGCGCCGAGTGCCAATAAACGCGCTGTAGTCGACGGTGGACTCGGCCCGCAGGTCGAGCGTCTGGTCAGGAGTGACGACGACCGCGGCGGGCTGTTGGCCCGGAATGGCGGCGAGCAGACGGACGCGGCCACGCCCGAGTTCGATTCGTGCGGGGCTTGATCCTGCGGCATCAACCTGCCCTGAACCCGGCGTGATGGTGACGCGGGAGAGCCGATCGACTTCCAGAACGGAGGTGGCGTCGAGGCGGATGCGAACGGCGGTGCCCACACCGGTTCGCACTTCGATGGTTCCGATTCGTTCATCGCCGGAACGGGGCATGGCCCAGCCGGCTTCGGCGCCCGCGTTGCCGCTTCTGAGGGTGCGCCACTGCACGTTGCTGATGGAACCCTCGACGAGTTCGACCGAGAAGGGCATGGTGCTTGTCAGCGTGGGGGTGTTCGAGCCCGTGAATGCTGGACCGGAGGTGGAGGTGTTCGCACGCGTTGAGCCAGAAGCGCTTGAGATAGGTGCCCGTTCGTCGCCGGCTAGCAGATCAAAGAGTGCGGCGGAAGAGCCCACGTCCACCGACGACGACGACAGCGATTCGGTTTGCGTCTGGGCTTGGTCATCGGCGATGCCCGGCAGGCTCATGTTCGAGCGGGTGTCGGGTTGCTGAAGCATCATCGACGCGAAGTCGTCGGTGCCGGCGAGCGAGATGACGGGCTCGCGGATGCCCGCGGCCCGGCTTGACGAGTTGAAGCCCGACGAGTTGAAGCCTGAACCGTTGGGTCGATTGCTGGCGCTTGTGCTGTTCAACGCGCTGGCGTTGACGGGCGAGACCAGCATCGGGCGCACCGGCTGACGGGCCGAATCAGTGGTGGGGCCTGAGCCTGCCAGGGGTGAGACGACGGGTTCTCGAAGCGTGCCGGCGGCGCTGCGCTGGGTGGTCGAGGTTGTTCCCAGCGGCGTAACGAGCGATGAGGCCCCAGCGGGTCGGCTTGCGGTGGCGGTGCGGTCGGATTCGGGTTGAAGCTCGACAAGCGGTGCCTTGAGTCCGTTAGGCTGATCGTCGCGCTGGGCCGTTGTGAGGGCGGTGGCGGCGGTGGCAGAGGGAGCGGGAATCGGATAAGCCTCGGGCCGCGCCACGAGGCTTCGCTCGTTGAGGAGCCCGGGTTGAGACAAGCCTGAGTTGAGGTTCGAGTTTGATGAAGTGAGAAGGTCGGGCGTTGTTGCTGGCTCAATCGCGGCGATGGCTACAGGCGATGATGCAGATGGCTCCGCGGCTGGAGATGAGGTTGCGACGGGCTGGTGCACAGGGAGCGGCTCGGGCAAGTCGGCCGCGATTCGCAGTTGCGAGTTGAAGACCGTGTCTTGATTGAGCGATGCCCATTCGGCGTGTGCGTTGGTTTCGCCGCCGGTGGGCGTGACGACGGGTTCGAGCGCCCGCAGGTCTTCGTGGGAAACGTCGCGAATGGTGATGGCTTGCGGTCGATCGGCAACGGGCATGTCGATCGGTTGATCTTCAGAGGGTGGGAAGGAAGTTGAGGGCCGGTTGGCGTCGGTATCGGCGCCGGCATGGGCGGTGGGCCAAGAGGGCCCGCCGGGGCCGCGGGCG
>JBGSRG010000404.1:0-2169 GCA_041737685.1 Phycisphaerales bacterium
CGCGGCGAGACGACGCTGCGCTTTGAGTCGGACAAGGGCGGGATGGAGGCCCACTACCTCTTGCGCTGGGTGAGCACCGCCGGCGCGACCGGGCCGTGGAGCAACACGGCGAGCGCGACGGTGGCGGCCTAGCGATCAAATCGCCCGACTATGGACTCAAGCTCTCTCGTTGCCTCCGGGCTGGTGAACATGGCGTGGAGTTTCCCCGATACCTTCGCTTCGATGAGGCGACGGCGAATCTTGCTGCGGATGCTCACGTGGGCGGTGATGATGCCGCTCGCATACCCGAGCACGCACGAAAGAGCCAGGAGCCAACCAACCTTGGTGGCCACGCTGTGCCCAAAGAGATCAAAGGTCACCGGAGTCATGTTGCCCTGTGCCAGAGTAATGACCAAGAGGAACGGAGCAAATGCGAGCCCTTGTTTGAACATGCTCATGTCCAGTTGTAGTTGGAGCCGCGCCCGACACTCCTAGCGGACGGCCCGCGACGTATCCATCACGTCGCGGGCTTGTTGCCGGTGCCCACGCGCTTGCGCCGCGCGAGAGTGTGCGTGCGTCGCAGAGGGACCGAGCGGCGTTTACAGACCCGAACGTGGACCGCTCGGACGAATACTCCTTCCCCCGGTCGAACGGTCACATCACCGCGTGGGCGAAGGACCACAGCAAGTCCGTGCCGCGCGTGCCTCCCGATTGGGGAACCATCCGCTGCTCTGCAGGGCTTTGGTCGGCGGCTCACACACTACGATGCAGGCGAGTTCAACCAACGGGCCCCGCCCGGAAACGAATCCGCCATGACAGCAAAGCGTCCATCGCACATCATCCGACCATCGGCAAGGAGTTCAAGATAAACCGCACCAAGAAGCAAGGACGTCGCGCGGCAGGAGTGGCGGGCAAACAGGGTTCGTCCCTCATCGGCGGCGTCACGCTCGGCAGCAAGCGCCGTCCGCCGGGTTCGTCGCGAACGGGTGCGGGTCGTCTCGGGCCTGCGCTGACAGCGGCGACCAAAGCGTCGGACCCGCGTGCAACGAGCAAGCGAGCCACAGCCAAGGCGCTGGAGCGGTGGGAGAATGAAGGCGGGCAGCAGCACGCCCGAAAGCCCGAGGCGGCTACAACGACAGCTCCGAAGCGACCTTTGAAGACGAACAGCGATAATGCCGAACAGCCCGCCCTTCTCGCACCGGTTCTGTCCGACCGCACTCGCCAGCGAAGGGCCAAGGCCCGCATCAAGGGCTCCCAGATCAAACAGGCGGGCCTAGAGAGCCGATTGCTCGGCCATGTGTCCGTGAGCGGCAAGCGCACCCAAGCCCGCCGCGACTCGAAGAACGGCTAGCGCCCTCATACGGTGTGCTTGGCCTCGGACATCGGTATCCACGGACGGCGCGGTACATCCAAATCCACGCGTTCGTTGCAGGGGCTCGTCTCGTCGGCACGCCCCACGGCGAACCATTTACAAGGACCACTCACGGTGCTCATTCAAGTTAACACCGGCAGCCAGACCCACGGCTCTGCGGATCTCACGCAGGACGTCCAGGCCCTGATCGAGGACAAACTCGGCCGGTTCGCCGACCGGATCACGCGCGCCGAGGTCCACCTGACCGACGAGAACAGCACGGGCAAGACCGGCGGGAATGACAAGAAGTGCACGATCGAAGTCCGCATGGCCGGTAGGCAACCGATCAGCACAACCGACCACGGCGCAACCCACAATCAGGCCCTTCAAGGAGCGGCCAGCAAGATGCAGAGCCAGATCGAGACGATTGTCGGCAAGATCAGCCGCGGTTGAGGTCGTTGTGTTAATGCGTTCGAGTTCGCGACGTTCTTCGTAGCCGGTGCTGGAGGGCGCTTCCCCAATTCAGTTTGTGTTCTGTACTAATCGTTTCTGCTTCGCCACAAAACGGCGAGCGAAGCCCTTACGCCTCCGCGAACCCCTCGCGGATCGCAAACCGCACCAGGTCAGTTCGGCAGGAAAGGCCGAGCTTCTTGGTCATGCTTTCCTGATGCCGGTCGATCGTCTTCGCGCTCCGGCTGAGTTCCGCAGCGACCTGCGCGCGCGAAAGGCCCTTGCCGATGAGATGGAGGATTTCCACCTCGCGGGCCGAGAGCGAGGACAGCGGCGTCGCGGGCGCTCCCTCGAGGACAGCGCCGACACCGTGGCGCTGGCCGCGGGCC
>JBGSRG010000454.1:0-7043 GCA_041737685.1 Phycisphaerales bacterium
GTTGTCGTGTGCCGACGTGCTGTTCACCTTCAGGATCAGTGCGCACGCAATTGCAATCGCACTGACGCAGACTGCAACAGCTGTGTCTCTCTTCGTGATCACTAAGGGCACTCCGGGACAAAGCTTATACCGTTGCATTGACTGTATTGGATCGCTAGGCAGATATCGTCGATCGCCTGCTGGATGAGTTGAACACATTCGCAAAATTCGGGACCGGGACGCACTAAGTCTCTCTTGTCAAGACATTGTCTAAGGCGGGGTAGCACCGATCGCGTGTTTGACCCTTCCTCGTGCCACCTTCCGGGGCTTGGGAGCGGTTTGGGGGGCGGGGGGTGTGTCTTCGCCGACCTCAATCAGGCGTCGTCCTCCCACGTCGTAGTGCCCATCACGGCATGCGGATTGGATCGGTTCGTCATTGCCGAACTCCATCAAGCGTAACCCTCCCAAACGGTCCACGTACGCGGCTCACCCGGCGGCCAGTCGCACGGGACATTGTTGGCGTCCGGCTCCGAGCGGCGGGAGCCGACGCTCGCACGAGAAAACGATCAAGCGCCCCCCGCCGGCGCCTTCGCGCCGCTTCATGCGCTTGCGGATCGCATCGATCGAACGTTGAGGCCGCACGGTCGAGCTTCGTTCGTCGGTTTGGTCTTCCCGGCTCCTTTGGAAAGCCTATTACAGCGGGAGTGCCTTGCAATGGCCGATGTCCAGCCTCGAGTGGCCGGCTGAGGGCTCGAGTGAGCCAGTGCCGGCACACCGACCGCTCAGAGCTGCGGTTGGTGGCACCCGCCGATCTGTGGATCGAGTGGACAGATTCAGGCGACGTGCTGATCGAACGACGATTAAGGTGAGCCGAGCTTCAGCGGGCCACAATAATCTCGCTCGACCGGCATCGGGACGCGGCCCGCGACACTGTCCTCGGGTATCATGATCGTCACGACCCCAGCCAACTCCGTATCGAGACAAGACTGTGCCGCACATCCAACGTGTAACCCTAGAGAACTTCAAGTCCATTCGACGAGCGGACATCACCTTTTCCGGGCTCGATGTTCTAATCGGGCTGAATGGAAGCGGCAAGTCTAACCTGCTGAGCTTCTTCTCATTGCTTGGCCACGTAAGAACCGGCAACCTTCAGGGCTTTGTGCAGGTTCGCTCGGGTGGCGCGGCGTCGTTGCTTCATTGTGGTCCAACGAAGTCCCCGACAATGGCTTGGCGGGTTGAACTGGATAGAGACCCTTGGCATAACGCGTATGGGGCCACGTTGGCCTATTCTGCCGACGACAGTTTGGTTTTCCAGAAGGAACTCATCGAGGCTCAGCGACAGGACCAGGTCGTTAGCACACAAGTTCCGCTTGAGAGCAGTTCGCGCGAATCGCGGATGAATGAACCTTCGGTTACCGCACAAGCGAATATTCGCGCCGTGTGGACGTCGATGAGAGATGCGCGATATTACCAGTTCCAAAACACATCGTTTACGTCTCGCATCAGGCAGCGGAGAGAAGCCGATTCGTCGTTTCAACTCCATGATGATGGAGGAAATCTCGCGGGTTTTCTTGCCCGGCTTCGCACCGAAGCAACCGACTCCTACGAACAGATTCGCAATGCGTGCAGGGAAGTGGTGCCTTGGTTTGATGATTTCGTCCTGGATGACAGTGGCGCAACCAGCGCGACAGGTACGACGAGGCTTGCCATTCGCGAGCGGTCCGGAGAGACCTTCGCGGCCCACCAGATCTCGGACGGGTCTCTTCGCTTCTTCGCGTTAGCCACACTACTTTGCCAGCCGGTTGACATTTCTCCGGCATTCGTCTGCATTGATGAACCGGAGCTGGGGCTGTTTCCGGCTGCCCTTTCGAAGCTGTCAGACCTAATGCTGCGGCGCAAGAGTGAAGGTGTCCAAATCCTGCTTGCGACTCAATCTCGGGATCTGCTAAGGTATCTTGATGTCGCGCCAATCGTCGCTGAGCGGAAGCCGCCCGCTTGGTCTGAGACGACGTTCCGGCAGTTGTCGCCCGCGGACTTGGATACGTGGTACGACGAGTACACGCAGGGCGATGAGCACGAGCGAAGATAGCGGGAGCCAGGGCTCTGTCAGCTGTCCTTGGCGGAGGAGACCGCGTCTCGCTGACGGTGGAACCGACCGCACCTCTGACCCGTGCGGCCGACCTCGCACGGGAGAGACTCGCAGGAAGTGAGCGTTTGTTGAAGAGATGAGTTCAGACCGCTTACTGCGTGCGCGGCTCCTTTGTGCGACCTCTGTGGGTCCTGCCGTTCACCGGTGGGCCAAAACGCACAAGGCCCCGCGTGTGTGCGGGGCCCTGTGTGCTTGGTCGTTGTTGTTTGGTCTACGGTGCCGAAGGGCTCTCGCCTTCCCGTCGGTCGTCCCCCCCCGTCAGACCTCACACCAAGAGTGAAGAGGACTTTATCAAGAAAGCCAAACGTTGCGGCCGCGGCTTATGCGCGTCGGCGGCGGGAAACCAGAAGGCCCGAGAGCCCTAGGAGCGCCAGGGCACTCGGGGCGGGGATGGGCAGAACGTCGCCTTTTAGAGGGGTCTCTCTCCCTCGGCGTCTGATTTGGCAGACGCGGCACAGGGAACAGTGTACATATCTGGGATTGGGTGTCAAGAGTTATCCCGAGATGATTCTGAAAGTGGCTGGGTTGGGTTGGTTTGGGGTTGGTTTGGGTGTGGTCGAGTTGGCATGGGCGTGGAAGTGGTTGGAGATGGCAGTGTTTCCGCAGCCGGGGCCGCGAGCGCCGATATGAACGGAGCGGCGATGCGGGGCGTAGATCGGGCGAAAGGTGTGGGGATTGCGCCGACCTTCCATTTCCCCCCGCCCTTACCCCCGCCGCGGATCCCGGGTTGCGGGTCGCGGGTTGCGGGCTTTGCTTTGGTGCCGTTGAGTTGGTGGTGGATTTGGGGTGCTGGATGTGGGGTGGTGGCGGGTTTTACGGTCGTTGCAGGTGTGCGGCTCTGCCTTTGGTTGAATGAGATGTGAACGAGAGAGGAAAGACTGACCCATGACCGACGCGAACCAGTTTCGATCCGATGCGAACCAAGCCCGATCCGACGCGAGCCAGACGCTGGACCCGCACGAGGCGATTGCGCAGGTGCAGGACGCGTATCAGCGGTTGCGTGCGGAGGTGTCGAAGGTGATCGTTGGTCAGGACGAGGTGGTGGATCAGGTTTTGATGGCGATCTTCTGCCGCGGGCACGCGCTGCTGGAGGGTGTGCCTGGGCTGGCCAAGACGCTGTTGATTTCGACGATTGCAAGGACGCTGAGCCTTGGCTTTTCGCGGGTGCAGTTCACGCCGGACTTGATGCCCAGCGACATCACGGGCACGGAGGTGATTGAGGAGGACAAGTCGACGGGTGTGCGTGAGCTGCGGTTTGTGAAGGGACCGATCTTTGCGAACGTGATTCTGGCGGACGAGATCAATCGCACGCCGCCGAAGACGCAGGCGGCGCTGCTGGAGGCGATGCAGGAGCATCAGGTCTCGGTGGGCGGGGTGCAGCACAAACTGCCGCAGCCGTTCTTTGTGCTTGCGACGCAGAACCCGATCGAGCAGGAGGGCACGTATCCGTTGCCCGAAGCGCAGCTGGACCGGTTCATGCTGAACATCCGCATCGGGTATCCGACGGCGGAAGAGGAGTTGGAGATTGTGCGTCGGACGACGTCGGCCGTTCGCGGCACACCCGAGGCGGTGCTGACCTCTGCGCAGATTACACGGGTGCAGGAGTTGGTGCGGCTGGTGGCGGTGCCGGACTATGTGACGCGGTATGCGATCAGGCTGGTTCGAGCGACGCGGGTGAGCGAGGCGTTTGAGGGTGGGGAAGATGGCGGCGCAGCGGAACGGCCGAAACTGGTGAAGGCGTATGTAGGCTGGGGGGCGGGGCCGCGGGCGAGCGAGAACTTGATTCTCGCCGCGAAGGCGCGTGCGGTGCTGTCAGGCTCGATGCACGCGACGCCGGAGCATGTGAAGTCGGTGGCGAAGCCTGTGCTTCGGCATCGGATCTTGACGAACTTCAACGCTGAGGCGGATCAGGTGACGACCGATGCGATCGTGGACGGGCTGTTGCGCGAGATTCCGGTGGAAGGCTCGAGCGCGGAGGAGCGGCGGCGGATGGATGCGGTGTTGAAGTGAGCGGCCTGGCGAGCACGGGCGCGCGGTTTATGCGGGCTGTGCGTTTGGCGTGAGCTCGAGCGATTCGGGCACGCGGTAGCCAGCGCCCCGCAAACGTTCATAGAGGCAGGCCTGTTGTGCAGCGCGGGCGAGATTGACGCGGCCTTCGATGCCTGACTTGGCGCTGATCGACGCGCGGTGGAACTCGACGGTTTTGACGGTGCGGTGGATGAGTTCGGCGATGTGGGCGTTGCTCAGCCCCTCGCCGATGAGCGAGAGGATTTCGAGTTCGCGGCGTGAGAGCGCGGCGAGCGGACCGAGGTGCCAAGCGCGGGTGCGGATGACGCGGACCTCGCCGGGCTCTGGCAGTGGGCGGCCCTGAGTGTGATTGTGTGAGAGGGAAGGCTCGCGCCGGAACATGGCCAGGACGCAGCCGTCGGGCGCATCGGCGTGGGGCGCAAGGGGTTGGAGCAGGGCCTCGATCGCCAGGCCGTTCCAGACCTCGTAGACGATGGTGCGTGCGGATTGGGTGATGGTGGTGCGGAAGATTTCGACGCGCTCGTCGGCGAGGGTTCGGTCGACGAACTCGTGGAAGAGTCGGCCGGTTGCCTGTTCGGCGGGGACGCCGCAATAGAAGTGCGCGAAGAGGTCGTTGGACCACAACAAGCGACCCTTTGCGTCGGCGCAGAGAGTTGCGATTCGGGCATCGTCGAACAGGGCTTGGTTCGCGAGCACATCCGAGATGGTCTTCACACACAGGTCCTGGTGCGGAAAGGCGAAAGGTGCGTTCCGAGAGAGCGGCCGGTCCCACGTCAAGGTGGCCCTCGAAACCAGAGCCCAGACTACACGGGAATGTCGGGTGCGCAGCGGCGAATACGCCTGGGGTTATCGCTAATTTTGCTACAAAGTTGTGGGATGGGTACTTGCGGCGGAAGAGGGCTAGTTGAGTTGGGCGCCTTGATTGGCGGCGTGGGAGTTGTGGTTGTTCGCGGTTGCTCGGGCGGGAGCGGTGGGTGATGCTTTGGCGGCGTCGGCGAGTTCAGCCCTGCCGCTGGCCCAGGCCTTGTTGCCCCAGAGTCGCTCGTAGAGGCCGGCTTGCTGGGCGAGCACGGCGAGTTTCACGCGGTTTTCGACGCCGGTTTTCTGGCCGATGGTGCTGCGGTGGAACTCGACGGTTTTGACCGTTCGGTGCAGGCGTTCGGCGATCTGAGCGTTGCTATAACCCTCGCTGATGAGCGCGAGGACTTCGAGTTCACGCGAGGAGAGGGACTTGAAGAGGCCTAGATCCCACTCGACGGTGCAGACGACGCGTGCGGCGGGCGCGGACTCGTCGCCCGGTCCAACGACGCCCTCACCGAGTTCGGATTCTCGGCGGAAGATGACCGCGGCGGTGGTTTTGTGTGTGCGGGCGCAGGGGGAGAGCCGGCGGACCATTGCGCGAAGGGCGAGTCCGCTCCAAAGGTCGTAGACGGATGCGGGCTGACCTGTGGCGATGACCTGCTGGGCGATGGCGAGTCGTTCTTCAGCTGCCTTTTTGGGGAGCACGTCTCGGAGCGTGCGGCCGGTGACTTTGGCGGCGGTGGAGCGTGCGTAGATCCTTGCGGCGGGCTCGTTTGCGTATTCGATCTGGCCTTGGTCGTCGATGGCGAGGACGCCTACGCCAGCGTCGGAGAGGAGTTCGTGGTTCACGAACAAGTCGGAGAGCGTCTTCAATTTTGGGCCTCTGTCGTGGAGGTCACGCAGGCTCAAGTGCTCGCGCCGGGTCGATCGCCTTGAAAGACCCTGAACGATGCAAGCCTCTCGGCCGCGCCCCTCGCGGGGACTGTAGGCGGGGAAGAAGGTCGAAGTCGGGGGATAACCCGAAGTTCTAGTCGTGGCGTGTGGCACGGCGGGCCGGGGCCGTGGCATCTGTTCGCGGGTTAAGCGTGGGGCGAGGGGGACTGGGGGCGTGTGAGATTGGTGTGTTGGAAGGTTGGAGGATCGAGAGAGAGAATGGTTGCGGCGCAGCGGTGCGTTTGCGGCATGGGGAGAGGTAACGCGCTGCATGGCGCGCGGGGTTCGTGGGTGAGCGAGAGCACAATGGTTGGTATCGTCGCGCTGCGCGGTCGCATGCTGGAGTTGTGCCTCGACGATGTGTGAGGATGGGCGGCGCGCGTTTGCGATGGCTGGGTCGTCGCTTCGCGACTGCGTGTGCGGGAGGGCGGAAGCAGCTTGCACGAAATCTGGGTCGTGTCAAGAAAAACTTTGGGAACTTCGCGACGCAGAATTGGCGACGCAAAATTGCGAAGCGGTTGGGTTGACAAGTGGGCCGCAGAGATTAGCGTTGAGTGTTCAGCTGTTGATGTTCGGATTCGCCCGTTGCGCTGTGGTGCATGGCTCGTGTGATGGAGCAAGGACTGACGACCTGGGAGTCGCTTCCTGAGGATGCGTGCTTCGCTTCCGTCGCTTTCGGACGTTGCCCCGCCGTACACTGGTGCCCTTGCGCTTGAGCGCATCGCCGCGGCTGCGTTTGAGCCTGTGGCGTGGAGGTGTGCTTTGCTCGCGACCGCGACTCACGACCGGCAAATCTGGTCAGGCATGTTGATGCACTTGAAGAGGCACGCGCCCGAGTTGTGTCGGCAGTGGTTCGAGGAGATCGAGCCGGTGGGCGTGGCGGGCGGGGTGCTGCGGTTGCGGGCGCACTCGAACATTCATCGGGATTATCTTCAGCGTCAGTGCAGCGATCCGTTCAACGATGCGGCGCGGACGGTGAGCCAGATGCTGATCACGGTTCAGTTTTTGGGACCGGACGATGCAGTGACGGCGCCTGGTGGGGGCGTGGGGAACTCGGGGAGTGTTGGTGGTGGGAGCGGTGTGGGCCCGGCATCGCGCGCGTACGGGAAAGCTGTGATTGCGGGTGGGCAGCGGGCGGGGGGAGCGGGGAGTG
>JBGSRG010000119.1:0-2470 GCA_041737685.1 Phycisphaerales bacterium
GCACAGAGCCGGTTCCCCGATCACGCACACGCATTCGTCGTCGCCAACATCCTCAACACCCCCACCCACCTGCGCCGTCGCTTCGATCTGGTCATCGACGCCGACACACTCGACACCGCCGTCGCCGACGAGCAAGCCCGATCGTCCCTCATCCACGGGCTGATCAACCTGCTGCATCCGCGCGGACACATGGCGGTGGTCGCGGGTCAGATCACCTCAGTCCATCCGACGACCACAAGCAACGCCGGCCTCAACCCCGAACTGCTGGAAGCCCTCATGGCCAGGCACGGCCTCACGCTCTCTTCGCGGCTCGAAAGCCATCCCGCCACCGTGCCAAGCTATCGCTTCGGCGGCGTCTTCAATCGAGCACCCGCAAACTAAAGCGACCGTGATCCGCACGACCCGCCCGCCCCGCGTGCTCCGCAGATCTCACTCACCCACACGCTCCAAAAAGCCACAACGCCGCCCTGACCGGGGCGGCGCTGAGGATGTGCGATGCACTTCGACGCAGACCTCTCAAAGTCCGCATCGATTGTCAAACCAGATTCATCGACGGCGACGCAGAACCATCAGCCCGCCCAAGCCCAAGAGCGCCACAGCGCCCGGCGAAGGAATGATGATGTCCGCAGACGACGTAAACGCCGCCGTCGATGTGAAGCTCTGACCCTGGCCCGGCGCCAAGTTCGCGAAGCTGAACGAGAAGGCCTCGTTCGAGATCGACTGGAACACGCCCAGAGCCGTACCGCTATACGTCACATTCGCACCGACAAACGCGCTCGAACCAAACCCCGTGGGAACCAGCATCGTCGCCGAGTCAAACGTGATCGTCAGAATCGGGTTCGCAGCGCTATCAAAGAACTGCACGGCGCCAGCGCCAAAGTTCACCACCGGACCCGCCACAACACCCACCAGCGGCGTAAGCGTGAACGTCGATGCCGGAAAGTCCGGGGCAAGCGTGCCAGGAGTAAGCAGATCCAGATTCGGACCCGCCCAACCGCCCGTCAGCGTGCTCGTCGTCGCATCCCACTGGAACATCGAGGGCGCGGGCCCAGTCGATGGATCAGCAAAGGTGGCAACCGTTGCGGCTTGAGCGGAGGAAACAAGGCCAACAAGGGCGGCCACGGTAACCGAGAGAGGGACATTGCGCAGAGACATACAGACTCCATTGCGTCATCTCTCACCTCAGGTTTTTCATGCTTGCTGGTACGGAACCGATCCGCAGCGCAGATCTCTCTTCCCCCGCTCTCTCTCGCACCAGTGCTCACACCATACACGCCCGAAACCGGGTTGCAAGCACAATGTTCCGAAAATATCGCCCTTGGCACGCCCCGCCGAGCGATTTCCCAGGTGAAAGCAGATTCACGCTTGCAAAGCCTGAAACCACATACGTTTACAATCCGTTCACGAATTGTTCAAGACTCATCAAAAACTTCGAGTTCGGAACCGACAAAAACGCCCAATCGATTTCCGCGTCCGATAACCGAAGCCATCACGAATCGACCCGGCCTTCGGGCATCTGCGCAAACCCCGCGCAGCGCATTCCCACGCGCTGCCACTCCATCCCACCATCCACTCACTGTCCATTCCCCCAGAGCGGCCCAGCCGACCCCACTCCCTAACCCCGACCCCAAACAGGCCTCACATAGGCTTGCCCTCGATCGTCGCGTCATACACGCTCAACAGCTTGTCCTTGTCAAACACCATCTCCTGCCGCGACAACCCAATCACGTCGTACATCGGCGTCAACTCGATCGCATCCACAGGGCACGCCTCCTCGCACATGCCGCAATAAATGCACCGCAACTCATCAATCTCAAACTTCTTCGGATACTTCTCGCGGTCGTCCCACGGGCTCTCGGCGGCCTCGATATGGATGCAGTTCGCAGGGCACAGCGTCGGGCACATCATGCACGCTACACACTTCACTCGCCCGTTCTCATCACGATTCAGCCTGTGAACGCCGCGAAAGTTCCGCGGCTCAAGCCCACCCTCAAGCACCGGCAAATCCTCACGCCGCTGCTCGGGATACTGCATCGCCCGGCTCGAACGACCCTGCCCAAAGCTCGTCACAAAGTGACGCAGCGTCGTGCCAAACCCCTTGATGACCTCCGGCAGATACGCCGCCTCCGCACGCGTCATCACAGGCGCTGGCAACTCAACAATGTCTTTCGGATCAATGCTCATATCGTGTCAACGGTAGCGGCGAGCACGCCCGCACACCACCACGTCGCGCACAGAAGCGCGACCGGGCATCCTTACCAAAGTTCCGCACACCTTCTCCCACCCCCACCCCCCATTTGCTCCGGGACCTTCCCGCCCTGATAATGCTCCAATGGCAAAGGCACGCAGAACCCCGTTCTTTGAGGTCATCAACGCACCCAAGCGTGACCGACCCGGCAGCCACTTGCCCGGCCTCGGCGGCAAAATGCCCCAGCCCGAACGCGCTCCCCCACCCCCGCCTCCGCCCCCA
>JBGSRG010000501.1:0-5291 GCA_041737685.1 Phycisphaerales bacterium
AGGCTGGATGCGCCGCCGGTGGTGTGGGGCTATGCGCACGCTCAGAAGCGGCTGGTTCAGGGCGCGGAACTGCTGATCCTGATGCGGAACCGGGCGTTGCCGGGTTATAGCGGCGGCAGGTGTATAGAGAACGGAAATGGCGAGCTGGTACCGATCGGGCGCGGCGTTGCTGGGCTTGGCCGGTTCTTGCAGCCCGATCCGTACGCGACGGGCGCTGCGGTTCAGCCGAGTCTGGTGGGGCTTGGGCGTGCGATGCGTGTGCCGCCGCCGCTGGTGATGGACTTGGAGACTTGGACGAGCGACACGCTGCACGCGGTGGGGTATGCGAGCGCGGACCCGGTGAATCGTGGGGACCCGAGCGGGTTGTTCATCGGGGGCCTGATCGGGCTGGCGGGTGCCCGCTCGTGTCGTTACGAGCCTCAATCCGGATTGAAGTGTTTGCTCGCGATGTTCTTGCGATCGGCATCGCTCATGGCCGCTTCTTGCTCAATGGCCCAAGCGATCATGTTCACGGCCAAAGTCTTGAACTGAGGCAGCGCGAAGTCGGCTGGCTCGCCGAGAGTGGTGACGGCGATACGGCGGCGGGGCAAGCAAGCCGACGGCGAAGCGGCATCGCGATCGGTGGTCGTTGCTTCTGAGCGCGGGGTGGTTGGCTTGGATGCTGGGAGTGCCAGTTCGCGCGTCCAAAGTACGGGCTGGCGCGAGTTAGCAGGCGACCCGACAGGCCTTGCGTTCGGTTCAGAGAGCGGTTCTGCGCCGGGTTGCTCGCCGAGTCGGTCGTTGGGTTGGCCGGGTGTGCCTTGGGCGTCTGAGTGTTGAGCAACCGGTTCGCCCCAGAGAAGCACGACGCAGTCAGGCGAGAGCGGTTCGACGGTCAAGAGCCGGCTTGGCATGACCAAACGTTTGGGTGGTATGGAGATACCTGAGAGGATGGGATGTGTTGCCAGCTCCGGCCGGTCAAGCCAGATCCGCGTAGCGGTCTTGTCGGCGGGCGTCGCGGTGAGCACGGTGCCGAAGGTCTGGCGGGCGAAGTCTGCCGCGGACTTGGCTTGAGCGGCGTCTGGTCCGCCTGCGAAAGTCTGGATGGACGAGCGAAACGCGACCAGTGGCACGCCACCTCGCAAGGGTGGATCGAGGCTGATTGAGGTGTTGTGCTGCGGTCGCAGGTCGCGGACACCGAGCACCAGCGCGTCAGTGTTTGAGCGCAGCCGCCCATGATCGCTGAGGTACCCTTTGGCGGCAGGTTGTGGGTGTGTGCTGGCATCGCCGAAGCCGTTGCCCTCGGCCGCGAAGTGGAGCGAGGTCACACCGACGCCGGTGGTGTCGATGAGCGATGCCAGGAATGGCATGGTGCGCTCCGCAGTGCACGTTTCGTCTGCGGCGAGGAAAGCGATGCGACGCGCCAGCGGCTGCCAGCCGTTGGGCGGCACGCTCTGGAGCACATTCGCGTTGCCGCTGGCGAAGACGCGCACCTTGTCACCAACCTTGGGCAGGCCGCGGTCGCCAGCGTTGCCTGTTGTGCCCGGCGCGTTGTTGCGACGAACAGAGACGATGGCCGTTTCGTCGCCGGGGTTGAGGCATGGGCCGGTGATTACGCGGTCAACGTGCACCCGGTGCCAGATGCTCTCGCCGCTGTGCGGCCCGTGCTTGTGTTCGACGGAGAGCACGGTAACTTCGAGTTGAAAGGGCGCTTGGAGCAAGTTGGCGATGGGTGTGTCGGGTCGCTCGGCGAGCGAGACCCGGGCCGAACACACGCACACCGCAGTTAGCAATACGAGAGGGAGATTCACACGCAGCAATGTCGGCAAGAGAAACCGCATGCGTCTGCGCTCCCTCAGAGGTGGCCTTGGCGCGGGGCTTTGCGCGACGGTGCCGGTCGCAATCCACTTCGTGACGGAGGAACCGCCACTGATCAAGCGTTGCATCCTTTCACGCAACTGCTCGAGCATGTTTGAGCAAACCGTTTGTGTCCGAAATCTCCGCGCTCGAACCATTGGTTCTCGATACTTTGCGCTCGGGTCAGCGCTCTCGAGTCCCTGCACCTTCTCACGTCTGCACGTTCCTGTGCCGCGTGATCGACTTTGGCTGGCTCGCTTACGAGCACGCCTTCTTCAGAGTCTCGGCTTTGTCGGTCTTCTCCCAAGAGAAGAAGCCGAGTTTCGGGCCCTTGTTGGAGCGAGAGACGCGATCGAAGTACTGACCCTCGTAGGGTGCCCTTCCGAAGTGGCCGTGCCGGGCGGTGGGCGAGTAGATGGGTGTGCGCAGTTTGAGCGCTTCAATGATGGCGCGGGGCGTGAGTCCAAACGTTGACTTGACGGCCTTGACGATCTTGCCCTCGTCGACTTTGTTGGAGCCGAAGCAGTCGATGTAGACGCTCGTCGGCTCGGCCACGCCGATGGCGTAGCTGAGTTGAATCTCGCAGCGATCGGCCAAGCCCGCGGCGACGATGTTCTTGGCGATGTAACGGGCCATGTATGCGGCGGAGCGATCGACCTTGGTGGGGTCTTTGCCGCTGAATGCGCCGCCGCCGTGCCGACCCATTCCGCCGTAGGTATCGACGATGATCTTTCGTCCGGTGAGGCCGGTGTCGCCGTGGGGACCGCCGATCTCGAACCGACCGGTGGGGTTGATCCAGTTCTTTACGCCGTTGTTTTTCCATTCGCCCAGCACGGGGCTGATGATGTGCTTCTCAACCTCTTGGTGGAGTTGCTTCTGCCGCTCGTTCCACGAGGCGTCGTGCTGCGTGGAGAGCACAACGGTGTCCACTCGCACGGCGCGGCCGCCCTCGTACTCGACGGTGACCTGGCTTTTGGCGTCGGGGCGGAGGCCGGGGATGATGCCCTCTCGGCGCACGTGGGCTTGCCGCTCGACGAGTTGATGGCTCAACTGGATCGGCAGGGGCATGAGTTCGGGCGTTTCGTTGCAGGCATAGCCGAACATCATTCCCTGGTCGCCCGCGCCGTCGCTGTTCACACCCATGGCAATGTCGTTGGACTGCTTGTTGAGTGCGACCATGACGCCGCAGGAGTCGGCGTCGAAGCGCATGTCGCCGGAGGTGTAGCCGATCTCGCGGATGACCTCGCGGACCAGATCGGGGATGCTGACGTAGGTGTTGGTGGTGATCTCACCCGCGATGACGACCATTCCGGTGCAGCAGAGCGTCTCACAGGCGACGCGCGAGTATGGATCGTCGGCGAGCATGGCGTCGAGGATCGCGTCGGAAATCTGGTCTGATACCTTGTCGGGGTGTCCCATGGAGACCGATTCGCTGGTGAACAAGCGGGTGGCGCTGCTGGACATGAAATGGATTCCTTAGGTGGCTCGTGAAGCCGAGAGCGTAGGCAAACAGGACTGGTTTTTTGGAATCGGCACCGACAGGCATGCCCGCTTGATCGGCGGGATGGCGCTGACTTCCTACCCTCGGCCATGCCCCCACCTCCACCCTCTCAGCCGCCACCACCCCACACGGCCGCCCCGAGCGCTCCGGCTCGAACTAAGCCCGGCCTGACCTACGCAGACTCGGGCGTGAATCTTGAAGACAAGGACGCCTTCACCGAGTCGCTCGTCTCGACAATGCGCCGGACGTTTGGGCCGCGTGTGATCGACAACCCCGGCGGCTTTGCGGGGATGTTCCGGCTCGACTTCAACCAGAAGTTGTTCGCCAAGAACTACAAAGACCCCGTGTTGGTGGCGTGCTGCGACGGTGTGGGCACGAAGGTGAAGCTCGCAGGCGACTGCCAGAAGTTTGACACGGTTGGCATCGATCTGGTTGCGATGAGCATCAACGACCTGATCGTGCAGGGTGCTGAACCACTGTTTTTCCTTGACTACATCGCGGTGGGCAAGGTGAACAAGGCGATGCTGACCGATCTGGTGAAGGGTGTTGCGGAGGGGTGCCGGCTGAGTGGTTGCGCGCTGTTGGGCGGCGAGACGGCCGAGATGCCCGACATCTATTCGCCGGGCGACTTTGATCTGGCGGGATTTGCGGTGGGGGTGGTCGAGTTGAAGCGAGCGGCGGACCCGGAGCGTGTGGAGAAGGGCGACGTGGTGCTGGGGCTTGAATCGAGCGGCGTCCACTCCAACGGATACTCGCTGGTGCGGAAGATTGTTTCGTCGGCGGGGCTAGACCTGGGCAAGGTGTATCCGGAGTTGGTGGCGGGGAGAAGCGAGAAAGCGGGCGGCGGTGAGGACGGCAAAGGCGGGGCTTCAACAAAGCGATCAAACCAGCGGGGCACGAGCTGGCGGGAGCGTGCGCGCACGAGCGGGGAGGCGAGTGGCGGGAAGCGTGCGAGGGGGCATCGAGAGACCGAGCTGGCCGCCGGGGTGAAGGGCAAGAGCGCTCAGCCGCCAGCCGATCCCACGCTGGGCGAGGTCTTGCTCACGCCGACTCGCATCTACGCCTCTTCCATCACGCGGTTGTCTCGTCAGTACAAGGTGAAGAGAGTCATCACCGGCATGGCCAACATTACGGGCAGCGGGCTGGAGGGCAATCTGTGCCGGGCGCTGCACTCGAAGGTTGATGTCGTGGTGGATCCGACTGCATGGCCAGTGCCTGTGCTGTTCAAGTTTCTGCAGCGTCACGGCGGCGTGAGCATCGAGGAGATGCGTCGCGTGTTCAACATGGGCATTGGCTACACACTGGTGGTGAAGCCCAAGTTCGCCGCGGCGGTGAAGGAGAAACTTGAGCGAACGGGCGAACGAGTCCACGTCATTGGCAAAGTTGTGAAGGGTAAGGGTGAGGTTCGGTACGGGTAAGGGTGGCCTTGGATGGGTTCGGATGGGGGGCTTGCCGCGTGGCGGTGGTGGTTCGGATTGAGGGTGGAGTGGGGGGGGGGCTGGGGGGGCGATCGGTGAATTGTCGGTGCGGAGGCGAGATGTCTAGTTGCAGGATTCGAAGAGCGGAAGATTTGACGAGGGTGGCACATGGACCTCGACCAGCGTCCGATCGGGGCTATACTCCTCGCAGCAGATCTCTGTCTGGTCCCGGCCCCGTCGGTCGAGTCCTCTCTGGTCTCCCGACGCTTTGAATCCCCGAGTCCAAGCAGCGGCTTCTTACAGTTTCGTTTTCGGGATGGAGTAAGGCATGAAGCTTTACGTTGGCAATCTTTCTTTCAACACTTCCGAGTCCCAGCTCCGCGACCTGTTCGCTGAGCACGGCGAGGTCGCTTCGGCGTCGCTCGTCATGGACCGCGAGACGGGCCGCCCGCGCGGCTTCGGCTTCGTCGAGTTCCGCAACGATGAGCACGCCCGTGCGGCCATGGCCGCGCTGAGCGGCAAGAACGTTGACGGTC
>JBGSRG010000001.1:0-2057 GCA_041737685.1 Phycisphaerales bacterium
GCGTTCGTGGCTCCGACAAACCACATTCTTCCAGACGGGAACCAATCGCGCCAGTCGGTCCATGCGGCTCCACTCGCCCAGTCGAAGGTGATTCCAGTCCAGCAAGTTGAATCCCCGCTTTTGGTGGTCCGATGGAACAGACATCGCGGCCGATTCGCCGCGACTTCTGGAGGCTTGTCCCATGCGTCTACCCATCGGTGCGTTGTTGGTCGATCAGGGCGTGCTCACGCCCGAACAGTGTGAGCAAGCCCTTGAAAGGCAGAAACTTACACACCGACCCTTTGGCGAGATCGCCGAAGAGATGTTCGGCGTCGCGGCCCGCGAAGTCGAGCGTGCCTGGGCCAAGCAGTACGCCACGCTCACACGATGGATCGATCCCCGTCTGGAACCCCTGGATCCAGCGGTTCGAGATCTGGTCACTCGCCGCCAAGCATGGCAGTTTCGGGTGCTGCCTGTGGGCTATGACGGCGCAGAGTTGATGGTCTGTACCACACAGGCCGGTTTGATTCGGGCCATGAACTTCACCGCCAGACAACTTCCCGTCACGTGCTACTTCGTGCTTTGCGAACCCCAAACCATGGGGCAAGCCCTGATGCGGGTTTACCCGATCGACGGAATGGGCGCAGATTTACTTGAAGGCGAGTCGCCCGCATGGCAAACTACACGTAAGCACGCGTGTTGACTGCCCCTTTCGAGAATTCTCGCGCCGCCGCTGACTCGGTCGGTTCGGCTCTACGAAGTCGGTTCGGAGCCGGGCAGGATCGCCCCGGGTTCAAGCGGCGACGTTGATGCGGCCGGGGCTCGATCGTTCCGGCTGCGAACGTGCGATGAGCCCGTCGGTGCGCACCGCCGGGCTCTTCGCGTTTTTCATCGATCTCCAAGGCGTTCGGGCGGTCATGGCTTCCTAAACTTCTCGCTCAATGCCCGCCAAGCCCAAGAAACTCCGTCTGAAGAAAAAGCCCTCGTTGCGCCGGGGTCCGGGCCAGCCGGGCTCTGGTCAAAGGGGTTCGGGATCGCAGCGTCAGAACGCCGCCCCGCTCGACCCAAAGACGTCCAAGCCCGGAACGGGCGTGATCTCACGAACCAAGGCTCGGCCAGAGCCAAAGCCCCAGTCAGCACGCATTCAGACCGTCTCGTTCATCTCGCTCGGCTGCCCAAAGAATCTGGTGGATTCGGAGAAGATGCTGGGCTTGCTCGCGCAAGACGGCCTGGCGATAGTGTCGGCCGATGCCGAGGCGGACGGCGCTGATGCGGTAGTCATTAACACGTGCGGCTTTCTCGAAGCGTCGAAGGACGAGTCTTTGCAGGTCATTCAAGATGCATTGCTCGCCAAGGCCGCCGGCCGGGTGAAGCGCGTTGTGGTCGCCGGGTGTCTGGTTCAACGCCACAGGGCAAAAATCCTCGAGTGGGCGCCGGGCATCGATGCCATGGTGGGTGTGTTTGACCGCGACCATATCGTCGAGGCCGTGCGGGGCGCAAAGTCCGAGCGCGTGTCGCCGAATTCAGACCCCGCAGGGCCGAAGTATTGGATCGCCGGTAACGCTCTCGTCGCGGCGAAGGAGCGCGGGATTGCCACCGCTGGGCTAACGGTTCAGGGCAAGGACGGCAAGGGTGTTGGCTACTTTGAGGACGATTCTGCTCGGCTGCGCATCACACCCAGGCACTACGCCTATCTGCGCGTGAGCGAGGGGTGCAATCAGAACTGCGCCTTCTGCACAATCCCGAGCATTCGCGGCAAAATGCGCTCCAAGCCGCTGGATCGGATCTCGTCCGAAGCACGCGAGTTGGTGGCCGACGGCGCGTTCGAGTTGAACCTGATCGGCCAAGATACGACCAGCTATGGTGACGACATCGGGCTGGGTCTGTCTTCGAGCGGCGGCGGCGCGAGTGCTATGCCGAGCGGCCTGAGGGTGCTGAACGGTGCCGCACCCGCACCCGCTCAGCTCGGAATGCCGGGCATGCTTCGCGCAGTGGTCGGTGCGATGGACCATCACGAAATCGCTGGCTGGGTGAGGCTGATGTACGCCTATCCGACCAACTTCTCTGACGAGATGATC
>JBGSRG010000004.1:0-2356 GCA_041737685.1 Phycisphaerales bacterium
TCATCACCGCCAAGCGCATCCTCATCACCGGCGCTGGCGGGTCCATCGGCAGCGAACTGGCCCGCGTCGCTTGCACCTTCGCTCCCGCCGAGGTGGTGCTGATGGAGCGCTCCGAGAACGCGCTCTTCGAGATCGACCGCCAGATGGCCGCACGCTGGCCCAACATCCCCCGCCGCGCGGTGCTGCATGACGTTGTCGATGCCGAGCAAACCCAGCGAATGTTGCAACAGTTGCGCCCGCACGCCGTCTTCCACGCCGCCGCTCACAAGCACGTCCCGCTGATGGAAGACCATCCCTCCCACGCGGTCATCAACAACCTCATGGGCACCAAGTCCATCGCCGACGCCGCCGTGGCGTGCGGCGCAGAACGCTTCGTCATGATCTCTTCAGACAAGGCCGTCAACCCCACCAGCGTCATGGGTGCCACCAAACGCATGGCCGAGTTGTACGTTCGTTGGCTCGCTGGCGAAGGTGTGCCAACGAACCGATCCGCCAACAGGCGTTCTCACACCACCAGCATGAGCATGGTCCGCTTTGGCAACGTTCTCGGATCCGCCGCGTCGGTCCTCACCATCTGGGGAACCCAACTCGCTGAGGGCGGCCCCATCAGCGTGACCGACCCGCGCATGACGCGCTATTTCATGACCATCCCCGAAGCCGCAACCCTGGTCATTCAGTCCGCCGCGCTCCTCGTCCATTCCGACACCAACACCAGTGCAAACGACCAAGTCCAAGACCAAGCCCACCACGCCGCTGCTCGCACGCCCGGCGCGGGCATGTTCGTCCTGGACATGGGCCAGCCCATCCGAATTCTTGATCTGGCCGCTCGCTTCGCCCGTGCCCACGGCCTGCGTGTCCGGCTCGACGCTTCGGCCATGCTCGCCAGCGCTCCCAGCGATGACCGCGACGCGATCGAGCAAGACCTCAAACTCTGGCAGCACACCCACGCCCAAGACCTCGAACCCGCCCGTGACAGGGCCAATGACAGGGCCAGTGACACGGCGGGCGGATTCGCCCACGCCGTCGACATCGCCTTCACCGGCATCCGCCCGGGCGAAAAACTCTACGAAGAACTCGCCTACGCCGCCGAACTGCTCAAACCCACCGCCCATCCCGGCGTTCGCGCTTGGGCCGGCGAAGGGGCACTGGGCGACGTGCCCGGCATGGTCCAAGAGATGCTCCACCTCAGCACTCCCAGCACTACCAGCGCCACAAATGCCCAGGGCACCACGGCGAAGATCATCGAAGCCATCCGCCGGCACGTCCCTGAAATGCGCAAGCGAGCCTGACCAAACCCCCTGAAGGCGGAATGATTGGTATGTGTTCGGACCTCCGCGGCGGCGTCAAGCGGAATCACCTAGAATACCCATTGGTCGCGAGCCTACTCGTACCGATTCCTAGACCGAGCCAGCCCGTGTCTTCAGGCACGCAGCAAGCCTGAAAATGCCCCAAGTCTTCGTCCGACCCATGACCGAACGCAGGAGCAAGAGGGGAGTATTGGTGGGGGGGAGCAGGGGTAAGTCGGGGGGGCAAGCAGTGGGGGTGGGCGGGGGCGGAGAGTTCGGAAATTCAACCGTGCCGCGACCCATCGCACATGAACCTCGGAGAGCATCAGCATGACAAGCCGGGAGCAGGCTTTGCAACAAGCGCTTGAAACCGCACGCCGGACGCGTGTCAGGGCCGAGCAGACACTCGAAGAACTCAGGGCGTCGCTCGCCGAGTGCGACTCAACCCTCGCCGCCGAACGTCGCACCGATGTCGTTCGCAAGGTCAAAGGCAAGTCCAGCGTCGAGCAGGCTATCGAAGCGACCAAACGCATGGTCGAGGTGCTCAAGCGGGCCGAAGACGAACTCTCCCAGGGCCACGCCCCGCCAAGTTCAGCACTTCCGCCCGCCAACGTTCTGGCTGCCAGCATTTCTTCCGTGCCTATCACGCCCCGTACGCCCTTCAGGGGCGGCGTGCTCACCGAGCCCAAGTCCGCGCCCTCCGTCTGGCGCGAGCCGTCTTTCGACGACGAACCCCTGCCCCTCGCCGGCGTGATTGGTGCCTTTCGGGCTGATCGCCCAGGTTTGAGTATCAGCGGCGATGCCGATGCTGCCGCCGCTTCGGCCATCGGAACCGAACCCGGAAACGGAACCAACAGGCTCAGCAGCGCCGCACCCTCCCGCCGCGCCACCGTGTTCTTTGGCGCTGGCTAAGCCTCCCAGTCCTACACCTGCTTTGGCCATTCAGCCCGCCAAACGCTTCATCGCCTTTGGCCGACGCTTTCTCGCGCGCCCTTCCCCCTTCCCCGCCAATGATGCCGCATGAGCCCAACCCTCGCCCATCCCGCTGCGCACGTTCCTTCCCCAAACGC
>JBGSRG010000006.1:0-1942 GCA_041737685.1 Phycisphaerales bacterium
GGTCCGACGGATGCACCACAAACCCCTCGCCCTCTCTCACCACCGACTCCACCCGCCATGGGTGCCGAACCTCCACCCCCGCCGCACGCCCGGCCCGCAACAGCGCATCCAGCACCGTCCGCGCCGAGTCCGTAACAGGAAACAACTTCCCCGTCTCCTCTCGCTTCAACTCAACGTGCTGCTCGCCAAAAAACTCCACCGTTCGCTCAACACCAAACGCCCGCAGCACCTTCTTGATCGCGTTCCGCGATGAGCCCGCATACGCCGACTCGTCCACCTCATAGTGCGTCACATTGCAGCGCCCGCCCCCCGCGACCAGTATCTTTGCCCCGAGCGTCCGCGCACCATCAACCGCCACCACGCACAACTCGCGCCCAGCAGCACCCCCCATCTCCTGCGCACGCCGACCGGCCCAGATCGCCGCGAACAGACCCGCAGCGCCCGCACCAATCACCGTGATGTCCGCTCGCTCAAACACGCTCCACCCAGCGTAGTTCCGCGCCAGCGATCGGCCAGAGCGAGTTCCCTGAGCGACAGCGACCGAACCGGATCCGTCAGCGACCGAACCGGTTGCGCCATCGCCACACCGACCTCGATCCGCCATCGCTCTGGTCTCACGTCAGCAGGACGGACTCGCCCGAACGCGCTTCTTCGCGCACATCCCGCCTTCGTGTCCAAGCCCCACGCGTCGATTCCCAGTCTCTGCTCGCCCCCCGCCCGCCCATCCACGCCTAAAAAAGAGCCACCTCAGGGATTTGAACCCTGGACCTATGCTTTACGAAAGCATCGCTCTACCGCTGAGCTAAGGTGGCTTGACCGGCGGATTGAACCCTCCGCCGAAGGGACCATGAGTATCGGCGCTCCGCCCTCAACAGTCCAGCCCCGCCCAGTCCAGCCCCTCTCAGCACGCACAACACGCTCATCCCGCCCGCTTCGTCTCAGCGGCTACCGCTCCGTAGCGCTGTCCGGACCCAGTTCCCGCACGCTCACGCCCCTAGCCCCACCCGTTCCCCCCGCCTCCCCCGTTCCCGCCGCCCCGCCCACTCCGCTCCGCGTCCCCGTCAGAACCTGGCTCAACTGCCGTCGGCCGATCCGAACCCGCAGAATCGCCATATCGCCCTCATACTTCCGGTCCAAAACCTCCGCCTTGGTCTCCAGCCGCTGCATCGTCCGCCCGTCGCTCATCGGCAGCGTCACCTCCACCTCCACAAGCCCGCTGTCCATCTCACCCGTGCCGCCGCCCACTCCGCCATCCGCAGCGCGGCCGCCGCCGCGAACCTCTGCAAGCAATCGCTCGTTCAACGCCGCAAAGCCCAGTCCGTCCGGCGGGCCTTGCCGCGCGCTGATCGCAATCGCGTTGGGCTCCTTGCGCATCCAAACCAGCATGTTGCGGTTGTCCGCAACTTTGTCCACTTTGTTCAGCAGCACAATCCGCTTCGGCGGTGTCCAACTCGTCGCGATCTGCTCACGATTGTCGCCGACAAGCCCGCCCTGAGTCGCTCCCTCATCTCCACTCATCCCAACCCTCGACCCATTCCGCGCGCCATCCGCCATCGACTCTTCTTCATCAGCCGCCGCCACACTCGGCGCCCGCCACTCGCCGCGATCCTCAACGATGTACGCGTCCGTGTCGCCTCGCTTCACCGCACGCCGCTCATCCTTCGCCACGTCCGCTTCCAACTCATCCAGAGTCGTCACCACCGTCTGGTAGTGCATCTCCGCCGCCGGATCAGAAACATCCACCACGATCAGCAGCACGTCGGCGTGCGTCGCCTCCTCCAGCGTCGCGCGGAAACTCGCGATCAGATGGTGCGGCAAGTCTCGCACAAACCCCACCGTGTCCGACAGCATGGCGCTCACCCCCGTCGCCAGCGTCCACTCCCGCGTCCGCGTCACCAGCGTCGCAAACAGCCGATCGTCGGCGTAGGCGCCACCCTCGGTC
>JBGSRG010000028.1:0-2457 GCA_041737685.1 Phycisphaerales bacterium
TCGCGCCTGCTCGGCTGGCCCGTCGTGCCACCCCGCGGCCTCGCTGCGATGGGCGTACGCGAGGTCGTCATTTCCTCCTACATCCACGCAGACTCCATCTGGGCCAAGCGGGCCATCTACGAAGCCGCCGGGATTCGTGTCAACCGAATCTACCCCGCCACCGCCGACAGCCGATAACCCATGAATGCCCAGCAGCGCTTATTCGGCAACTCCGTCCCGCACCGCCGCCTCCAAACCCGCTGCGCACCCTGAACATGGCCACGTCGCGCTCCGCCCGATGGATCTGCTGATCGTCGGTGTCGGTCGCGCAGGCACCACCCTCCTCGCCAATCTCCTCACCACTCCGCCCCAGTCCCTCATCCTCATCGAGCCGGGCATCACCCGTGGCGGCGTCGACGCTCCACTCCGCGAACAGTTCCGCCGTGCCGGCCTGCAACTGCCCGAATCCGCCTTCGATCCAACCCGCGAGCCTGATTCCCTCAAGCGCTTCGAGGCCATCTTGCCGTCGATGTCGATCTTCCGGCGTTGGGGGGCTAAAGAGGTCAATCCCACTGGGCTTGATCGTCTCATCGAATCTTTCAAGCCCGCACGCTATCTCCTCGCCGTGCGAAACCTCCATCACGTCGCCGCCAGCGGCCTGCGCAAACTTAACGCGGCGAAACGTCCCGACCAGACCCAGGACTGGCTGCTCGAACGACTGGGCTCCGGCGCTGACGCCGTGCTGCAACTCGCGCACACGCTCCCGAGCAGCCTCTTCCGCGTCGTGCGATACGAAGAACTCGTCGCGAGCGACACCGAGCGAACCTCCATCGCCAACTGGCTCAACTGGCCCCTCGACGGCGATCCTTCTCGTTGCCTCGACCTCTTCGGGCGTGAGTCCGAAGTCGCCAAGCACGCCGGCCAAATCACCACCAGAAGCGTGAGCCAATCCGAGCAAGCACTCTCTGCCCAAGAGCAAGCCTTCGCCCGCCGCCTCATCGCCCGTGCGACCAACTTTCAACAGCACTTCGGCTACGGCGACTGACCAATCCCCTTTCACCCAGCACGTTCCACTTCCACTACCCACAAACGAGCACTCCATGCGTTGCCTGATGGGCCTCCAACACCAACAGCGGATTCTCGCCGCACTCCCTCCGGGAGGCGCGATGCTCGAGTGGGGCATGGGCGGCTCCACCGCCCACTTCGCCGACCATCTCCCCCCCGGTGCCACACTCACGTCCATCGAGCATCACCCGCAGTGGTTCCAAACCGTTCGCACCGCCATCGGCAACCGCGCGGGCGTTGAACTGCTCCTGCGCGAACCCAGCGGGCCACTCGGCACCAACGCGACCGCCGACGAGGACGACCCCACCCACCTCACCGAATATCTGCACGCCGCCGACGGCCGCACCTTCGACGTGATCCTGGTGGATGGCTACGCCCGCGCCGCCTGCCTGCTCCATGCGCAAACCTTGCTCAAGCCCAGCGGCGTCATCTTTCTTCACGACGCGCAGCGCCCGTGGTACGACAACGCCAAGGCCCAACTCACCGCGCTCGGCCACTGCGGCTCGTGCGAAATCTACCCCGAGCCGCACCTGTGGTGGGGCGTGCCCAATCAGCACGCGGCCCACTGGCACGCACCTAAGTCTCACACAACGCCACGCGCCACCACCACCACCAGCCCCATCATCGTCAGTTTCTACACCCGCAACACGCCCTACGAGCACGAAGTCCGCGGCCTCGTCGAGTCTTGCCAGCAACTCGAACTGTCCCACGAAATCACGCCCGTCAACGATCTCGGCTCTTGGGAACGCAACTGCGCCTTCAAGGCCCGATTTCTCTCAGAAGCCCTCCATCGACTCCGCCGACCGATCCTCTGGGTCGATGCCGACGCCCTGCTCAGGCTTCGCCCCGCGCTCATCCACCAACTCGCCGCCGCCGCCCACACCAGCGTTCTCGCCGCCTCCGACTTCGCCATTCACCGCATCGACGGCTGGGAGTTCGCCTCGGGCACCGCTTTCTTCAACAACACCCCCATCGCGGCGGAACTGCTCGCACGCTGGACACGCCTCTGTGAAGCAGACCCAGCGACATGGGACCAGATTCACCTCGCAAGCGCTTGGGATCAAACCGTGGCCGATCGGCCCCTTACCACTTTCTGGCTGCCGCAGACCTACACCAAAGTCTTCGACCGCCCGCCCGAGTCAGACTTGCCACCAGTCATCGAGCACTTTCAGGCCTCGCGCCGCAGCACCGGCCCCGAACGCCCAAAGCCCGCAAAGCCGCAAACCCCGCCAGGAGTGCAGGCCGCCATCCGCGCAGCACGCTGCCGCACATCCGCTGAAGTCCTGAGCGATTCCGGCGAAACCGCCCAACTCGACCTGCAACATCGCCTGAGCGTTGCGCTCGCCAACGTCTCCACGCTCGCCGATCGACTCGCCGCAGCGCCTCAGTCCCGCGCATTCACGCACTCCAACT
>JBGSRG010000072.1:0-1509 GCA_041737685.1 Phycisphaerales bacterium
GCGTACAGCGTGACCACCGGCGCAACCGCCGCGACTCCGCCCGCATCAAAGTACACAAACGCGCCGGTCTCCGACCGCCGAACCGCGTCCCGCTTCACCGTCATCGCCAACTCGGGCTGACCCGTCGGCACCAGCCCCACCACGCTCATGCCCGGTCGCAGCAGCCCACCCTCATTCCGCAGCCGCACTCGCACCGGAAACAGCCGAGACAGCGGATCGCCCGCCGGCACAATGCCCGACACCACCGCGCGAAACTCGCGCTGCTCCTCGGGCAACGCGCTCACGTTCAAGATGATCTCGATTCGTTCGCTGGGCGCAAGTTCCGGCCCGCCTTGCGAATCCTCCCCGCCACTTCGACCCGCAGCCCCCGCAGCCAAAGTCCCTCCAGCGCCGGGCGCAAGCCGCCGCAACACCGACTCCGGCACATCCAAAAACGCATCCAGCTCATCCGTCTGCACAATCTCCGCAACCGGATCCCCGATCGTCAGCCACTGCCCGATCTCCGTCGCCTTGCGGATCACCGTCCCCGTGAACGGCGCCAGAATCGCCATGTCCTGAACGTTCTTGCGAGCATGCGCCAGTTCGGCCTGCGCACCCAGCACCTCTGCCTCCGCCTCGTCCACGCGCGCCCTCGTGCCCGACACCGTCGTCCTCGCGTCGTCGCGCTCGAGTTCCGTAGCACTATTCCTGGAGAACGCGTCCTCATACCGCGAAAGATCACGGTCGGCCTTCTCCAAATCCGCTCGGCGTTGCAGAACAATCGCCCGCTTCGTCGCCAGCGTCGCCTCCGACCGCGCCACCTCAATCTTGATCAACTCATCGTCCTGCAGCGCAATGCTCTGACCCTTCTCCACACGATCGCCCGCGCGAACGTCGATCTGCTGAACTCGGCCCGCAACCTCCGCCGCGATTGTCGCCCGCCGAACCGCACGCAACTCACCCGTCACCTCGCGCCATCGTTCCACCCGCTCCATCACCACCGCGTCTACACGCACCTGCGCGGGCGGCGGCCCCCCGCCCCCACCACCACGCTTGGGCGCTGCCTCATCCCCACCCCCTTCCTTGCCCTTCGACGCTTCGCCTCCACCGCCCTTGCCACCCTTCGGCTCAGCGGGCTGCACAGCATGTGCAACCGACCCAAACAAGAGCGCCGTCAACGGCACCGTCAGCACCCCGGTCAGCACAAACGTCAGCAACGCCCTCGACCCCATCACACCCAACGGCTTTCCAGCGCATCGCATTCGAGAAGTCTCCTGTTTACCACCGCCAGCTCTTGCGCCCGCTGTCGTTGATTCGCTTGCGTTCAAGCCACCCCATGCAATGTTAGCGTGCGGCCCACTTTGTGCGCACTCCCAGCGCTCGCGCACAGCCGAATCCGCACACCGCGCTCGCACAATCTGCGCCCACACACATCCCGCCGCTCAGGCCGAACCCGGACCCGGCGCGCGTTCACTTTCACGGCTCTCCCTCCCAACCACCGCCTCCGCCGCGCCCCTGCCCGCCAGATAC
>JBGSRG010000120.1:0-4092 GCA_041737685.1 Phycisphaerales bacterium
CTCGACCTCTCCATGATGCGCATCGCCCTCGATCTCGCCCACACCGCGGCAGATCTCGGCGAGATTCCCGTCGGTGCCGTCGTCTACCACACCGACTCCGGCCGCCTCCTCGCCCAGGCCCACAACCGCCGACACCTCGACAAAGACCCGACCGCCCACGCCGAACTCCTCGCCATCCGAAGCGCCGCCGCCGCGCTCGGCGATTGGCGACTCTCTGACTGCACCCTCGCCGTCACTCTCGAACCCTGCTGCATGTGCGCCGGCCTCATCGTCAACGCCCGCATCGGCCGACTCATCTTCGGCTGCCTCGACCCAAAGGCCGGCGGGGCTGGCTCGCTCTACCAACTCACCCAAGACTCCCGCCTCAACCACCGCGTCACGCCCATCGCCGGCCTCCTCGCCCAAGAATCCGCCGATCTGCTCCGACAGTTCTTTCGCGCCCGCCGCGCCGCATCGGAGTAACCAACCCCATGCCCGAACTGCCCGAAGTCGAGTGCCTGCGCCAAAGCCTCCTCCATCCGCAACCCAGCCAACCAACCGGCCTCATCGGTCAGCGAGTGGTCAGCGTCCGTGTGCTCCGGCGCGACGTCCTCACCGCCCCCGGCGACCCACCAGGCGGCCTCTCTCGAACCCAAACCACCCGCCGCGCCGCTCTACCCGCGCCCGCCAACATCACCGACCAAGACCTGCTCGTGGGCCAAACCATCCATCAGATCGAACGCTGTGGCAAACAACTCGCCATCTGGGCCGTCAACCCCGCCGGCGAACGCAGCGCCCTGCTCGTTCGTCTGGGCATGACCGGCCAACTCTTGCTCAACGCGCACAAGCCCACCAGCACCGCTGGCCTCTCCCACATCCACGTTGAGTGGTTGCTCACCAACACCCCCGCGCTGTCAATCGACACCCCGCACGCCACAACGCCCACAACCACCCGCCTCATCTTCCGAGATCCGCGCCGCTTCGGCGGCGTGCAAATCGCACGCACCGAGCGCGACGTGCAATCCGCCTGGTCAGAACTCGGGCCAGATGCGCTCACCATCACAGACCACCAACTCGCCGAGGCCCTCTCGCGCTCTTCCCGCGCCATCAAGGCCGCACTGCTCGACCAATCCGTCCTGGCGGGCGTCGGAAACATCTACGCCGATGAGGCCCTCTGGGCCGCTCGACTCTCGCCCCGGCGCATGTGCCGCCGCCTCAAACTCGCCGAAGTCGCCACACTTGCTCAGGCGATCCGAACCGTACTCAACCGTGCGGTCCTCGCCGGCGGATCAACCCTCCGCGACTACGTCAACGGCCGCGGCGAGGCGGGCACCTTCCAATCCAACCACGCCGTCTACGGACGCGCAGGCCTGCCTTGCCCACGCTGTCTTCAGCCGCTCGCCTCGGCGATCATCGCCCAGCGAACCACCGTTTGGTGCCGCGCATGTCAGTCACTGCCCAAGCAAACACCACGATGACAGCAAAAACGGTGCGTCTGGCCTCTGCCAACCACGCACCGTCCTACGCGCTGACTCACGCACTCACCTGCTTACTCAATCGATCAAGCGAACGTTCAGCTCTCGCGCTCGGGCACAGTCCCGGTCTTAGGTTTTTCCCCGTCCGCCGGGGCCTTGGGAACAATCCGCTGCTGCTGCTCCACAAGTTCCTGAACCATCTTCTCCAGCCGTTCCATGTGCCGACGAATGCTGTCCATCTCACCTGCCTGCGAATCCAGGCTGCGCCGCCAGCCCCCGTCCTTCATCGCCTCGCCCAGCAGCTCTGCCATCTGCTCCCGAAGTTCCCCGCGATCGGTGCCCTGCGCATCAAGCTCGAAGATCAACCGACGATCCTGATCGGCGTCCGGCCCGCCCAGCCCTTGTGGCCCGCCGATGCGCGACAGCCGTCCCATCGTGTCACCCTCGCGCCCCATCCAGATCGAAGACAACTCACTCGTCGCTCCGCCGCTCGCGACACCCTCCATCTTCGCCTTGGAGAAAGCCTCCGCGTCATACGCAACCGCCGACACCATCACCGTCTTCCGCACGCCGCCCTCAATCACGCTCAACTCCAGCCCGTCGCCGACCTTCAACTCCCGAAGTTTCGCACGAATCTCCTGATCACTCACGCCGTCCGATCCGTTCAAGCCCACAATCACGCCATACGGCCGCAGCCCCGCCGCGTGCGCGGGCAGTCCCTCATACACGCCCGAGACATACACGCTCCGATCCGCATCAACCCCCAGATGCCCACTCAGCGCGTCCGGCACACGCCCCATCTGTACGCCGATCATCACCGCCGGCGGCTCCACCACCTCAACGTCCGCCTGTGCGCGCGCCGCATCGCGATCAACGTTCGTCAGCCATCGCATCCGAGGCGAACCTTCACCCTCAATGACAAACGCCCGGGCACCGCCCCGCGCCCCAATCCCCAACCCCGTCATCGGGCCCAATTCCTCCGCTTCAAACTCGTGCTTGAACAGCGTCTTGCCCGCCTCGTCACTGATCGTCATCGAGCCGTCATCAAGCTTCACCCGCTCAATCGGGATCGCCCCGCCATCAACCTTCGCCGACTCCACCTTGCCGTTACGCACCGCAACCTCGAATGTCTTGCCCTCCGTAACGAACCGATACTCAGCGCTGCGCTCGGATCGGTCCTCAGCACCCCCCGTCATACCTCGCCCCAGACCCTGCCCGGGCGAGATCACCACAACTCGCCGCTCAATCTCAGGCTTCTCCGGGCCCGACGCGACGCCTACTCCGAACCCAACTCCCGCCGCAACACCCGGCACAGCCTTCACTGGCACCGCCAGCAAGCCCGAAACACTCAGCACGCAGCCCATCACGCTCAAAGACCGCCGTGTACGCGAGCCGCGCACCGTCACATTCATGTTCATGGCCATCGTCTCCGTGGGGCGGACCGGCATTGGCCGCGCCACCACATCACGCAGATGCGCAGCAACGCACCTTCCGTCAAACGGATCATCGGTCACCTTCGCAGAAACCACCCCAGCCGCTCCACACGCCCCGCACTTCCAATCACGACACCGTCGGAATCCGGATCTGCTCATCCAGCAGCCGAACCGCACGCGCAAACTCCGCGTCCGCCTCGATCCGCCCGTCCACCGTCTTCACCGCGTGCATCACCGTCGTGTGGTCACGCCCACCAAAGTATCCGCCAATCTCTTCCAGCGAAAACCGCGTGTACCGCCTGCACAAGAACATGCACACCTGGCGTGGAATCGCAACCGATCGGTGCCGACGCTTGCTCTGCAAGTCCGTCAACTTCACGCCGTAATAGCCCGTCACCACGTCGATGATCGTCTGAATATGCACCTGCCGACCCGCCGCACCCGCCGCCGGATCCGGCCCAAGCGCATGCACCGCCATCTCCAGATCAATGTCGCGCTTCTCAACGCTCGCCATCACCTGAACCTTGACGATCGCCCCCTCCAACTCGCGGATGTTCGAGTCAATCCGCGCAGCGATGTGGCACGCCGCATCGTCGGGCAACTCAAAGCCCCGCATCCGCGCTTTGTTCTTCAAGATCGCCACACGCGTCTCATAGCACGGCGGCCCAACGTGGCTCACCAACCCCCACTTGAACCGCGACACCAGCCGATCTTCAAGATCCGGAATGTCCTCGGGCGGCGCATCCGAACTCAGAATGATCTGCTTCTGCGCCTGATACAAACTGTTGAACGTGTGGAAAAACTCTTCCTGAGTCCGGTCACGCTTGGCCAGAAAGTGAACGTCGTCGATCACCAGCACGTCCACGTCGCGGAACGTATGCCGAAAGCCGCCCATCTCGCCCGCCTGAACCGCGTCCATGAACTGCGTGATGAACCCCTCGCACGACGTGTAATAGATCCGCGCGTGCGGGTTCGATTGCAAAACCTTTAGACACACCGCCTGCAGCAGGTGCGTCTTGCCCAGCCCCACCGAGCCATGAACAAAGTACGGGTTGTACGCCCGACCGGGATTCGCCGACACCGCCGTCGCCGCGGCGTGCGCTAGCCGATTGCTCGGCCCCACTACAAAGTGCTCAAACGTGTAGTCCGGGTTCAGCGCAAGCGGCAGCGTCGGATGCCGCCCGCCATACATCGACGATGAGCCG
>JBGSRG010000159.1:0-4358 GCA_041737685.1 Phycisphaerales bacterium
GCTGGCGGGGGGGCGGGTGACGCGGCAGAGGCAAAGCTCGATGTCGAAGCCGCAGACGAACTCGAGGTGGCGACTGCGTTGTGGGCAGGTAATGGTGCAGCGCCCGTCGTACACGTCGAGCACGCGAGCAGCGCCGCCAGCAGCGCGCCCGCGCGAGAAAGTGCGGAAAGAACCGTAATCATTGCTTCCTTTCGATGGAGGCCGCCGGCCCGATCAGCACGGCTTGCGACTCTCTTTGTACCGCGTGTGGCTGATCCGGTTTCGTCGGCAGGAACACCGAGCGATGGACGGGCGTTCGGCGCGAGTGCAACGGTCAGAGCCTGTGCCACTGCCGGCCTACTGCTTGATCCATCGATCGACGAACGCCTTCTCCTGTCGCTGATAGCGGTCAAAGGCGTCTTGCAGTTGCTTGGTCAGACGATCGACGACCTCGGCGTCAAGCGTGTTCAGCCCACCGCCGCTGGCCGACGCTCGCGCCGACACCGACTGCAGCGCTTGCGACGCGGCGTGCAGTTCGGCCACGGCCATCGAGTAGGTCCGAACCGAGTTGTACAACAGTTCGTTCTCGAGTTCCTTCTTGGTGGGCTGGTACAACAGCCGCCACGGCGCTGCGCGAACCTCAACCGTGGTCAGTTTCAACTGCTGCGCCGCAAGGTTCGCCGAGGCGATCATGTCGGTGATCGCGGCGGAGTTGGTCAGCATCAACTCGTCGGCCTGCTTGTTGGCGCTCGCGAAACTCTCCAGCCCCTCGCGCCCGCGCCGGATCGCGGCGAGAAACTCGTCGTAGGCCTCGCCGCGCGCGTTGCGTGTCAGCACGCGCACACTCTCCACAATCTCGTCGAAACTCTGGCCGTTGCGACTCACCACGTCCTGAGCCGCAGCCAAAAACTGCCGACCCTGATCGAGCACGGCCTTGCTCTGGGCCACGATCGGGTCGATCTGGTCGGTGGCCCGATCAATCTTCTCACCCCACTTCGGCCAGCGCTCCGCCGCGTCGCGCGTGATCGATCGCACGTCGTTCACGGCGAGTTCGGCCTTGTCCATGATCGGTTCGATGCGCGGCCGGATGCCCGAGGTGATCTGACTCACGTCGCCGATGATGGTCTGGATCCTTCGATAATCGTTCCGTGCCAAAAACCCCGGTGCGCCAACCCTGCCCACCAATCGTCCGCCCTCTTCAAGTTTCGAGGTGCCGCCGCTGTAGGTCGGATCATCTTCACCAAGACCGTGAACGGCGACGATGTTCAGCGAAGAGTTCGAGCCTAGCAGCGGCTTGGCCAGTTGAACGATGGCGTCTTCGTAGATGGCCAGGTCGGATCGAATCTCAATCTGGACGATAACACCGACGGGGTCGTTGGTGCTGTCTTGTTTGAGCAAGCTGGACTTGAGCACCCGCCCGATCCTCGTCCCGCCCAGTTTCACAACCGAGCCGCGCTCCAGACCCTCAGCGCCATCTTCCAGGGAGAACACGACGTTGTACCGCGTGTTGTTCGCCAGCACCTCGGTCAGGTTGCCCAGCACGATCACCACGGTGACGAACGCGGCGAGGGCGAGCAGCAGAAACGTGCCCGCAAGAACGGTGTTCTTTGATGTTCGACTGGCCATGTGCGGCGATGCTCGTTGCGCGTGCGTTGAAACTCGAACCCCACGTCGGGACAGACCGTTCCGTCGGTCTGCCGGTCAACCTTCGGCGGAGCGGCAGTGTAGCGTCGGCAGCGCCGGGCTTGTGCATCATTCATCGGCACGCAACATGGCACCGCTCAACATGGCACCGAACATGGTGTGATGGCGATCGGCAGCCGTCGCACCACACTCACGGCGGCATAAAGCCCCGCCACGCGCTCTCGAGGCACCACGCGCACACTGTGCGCAGGGTTCAGAGGCTGCAATCGCACCAGTTCGCCGCTCAAAGCCCGGCCGTCCTCGGTCTCGGCGGTTTGGCCGAGACACGGGTCGGCGGCATGGCCGACAGTTTGTGCCAAATCTGCCTCTGCCCCATCACGTTCAGGCCCAGCACGCTCAAAGTAGACCCGCTTGAAGGTGCTCTCGTGGTCGGGCTCGAGCCGGGCAAAGCAGTCCATGCCGTCGAGGACCGTGACCACGGGTGAAAAAATCACAATGTCGCCGTCGCGATACTCGGGGCTCATCGAGTCGCCCGTCACCCGTGCCGCAAACAGATCAGGATCGTGCAGCGGCGGTGCGGGTGCTTCCACATACTCGTCGGCGATGCGCGGCGGGTGGTCAAGGTCGGTATAGGTAGCAGGCGCGCCCGCCGCAACACGGTTGATGATCGGCACCCGCCGGGCCTGAACAGCACGAGCGAGCTTTCGCTGGTCGCCTTCAGATTCCGACGGGCGGTCGAGCGCGTTCGACGACGAGAGAGGCGAAAGTTGGCCCGGGTTGTGCGCCGTCCCGCCGATGAGGCGTGCCAAGACCCCAGACCGAAAGAGGTCGTCCAGCGCACTTCGCTGCGAAGCGCGCGGAGTGGCGGAAGCACCGCCAGAGCCGTGGTGGATTTCGGCACCGCAGACACTCGCACCATTTGGTCGCTGAACGTCAAGGCCTGCGGCAGCGCGGAGCGCCTCGGCCAGGTGCGTCGCTCGACCGTCAATGTCACGGACCAGGCGTTTGACGCTCGCGGGCGTTGCTTCCCAGCGTCCGAGTTCGATCAGCGTGCCGCTGTCGAGCGACAAGGCCCGCTCGAGCCTGCGTAAGACCGGCTCGCTTGGCGGGCTGCGGCGGACACCCGTCTCGATCTGCGAAATGTAAGACTTGGCGATCGCCGCAGATTCGGAGACTTCGTCCTGTGTCAGGCCGAGTTCGAGCCGGCGCGAGCGGATGGTTTCACCCAGATTCACCGAGGGTGGGTGCAGGCTCGGCGGATTCAGCGAAAGCGATGGCGAATGCGGGGCTGGAGTTGGCACTAGCGCGTGCCGAAAGGTGCCTCGCTCAGTGGTATGGCCGCCAAGGGTGAGCGAGGGCCGGTGGGGCGCGGATTGGCTATGGGTGGATGGGCCAAGTGCAGATTGGCCGCGTGCGGATTCGCCGAGGGCCAAAGGACAACCACCATCAGATGCGCTTGATCGAGTGAGAATCTTGCGGGCGATTTGCCGCTCGGGCTGCTTCTCGGGCTGCCGCTCGGGCGCAACCGCAGTGTCGATCGGCTCATGGCTCGGCTCATGGCTCGGCTCATGGCTTGGAGCCTGTCGGAAGCGATGGGTTTCGGGGCCGTTGGGCCGCCGCGGATCGCGTGTTCGGGAAAAGGTTGTCATATCCAAACATATACCTTGCAGACTTCCGGATTGCGAGTAGAATCCGAACAAATTCACAATAAAGTGAACAAGCCTGGCTGAACGGTTCGGGCCTAAGGGCGGAAAACAGAAAGTCTAACTTCATATTTCACGGGAGTTTACAGCATGAACTCAGGGCGGATCGAACGACCAGACTGGCGGACCACGCCGAACCCTCGGCCAGAGCAACTCGAAGCACAATCGCTGCCCATTCGGAAAAGCTCGGCGGGGGTGGGCCAAAGGCCGACCGAGACCAAGGCCAAGACTGCGGCCCAAGCCGAGACTGCGAACAAGACCAAAGCCGACTCTGTTGATCGCGCAAACGTTATCGGCGGGTGGCAGCGGGCCGTGCCGCTGCGTGCCGATCGTCAAAACCTCGCCGAGCGACTGTCGCGATTGGCCGAGTTTCTGGCACCGGCGGATGCCGCACTGGTGCAAGCGCGATTTGCTCATGGCCGGAACTATCGCGAGATAGGCCTGCTCACCAACCAGAACTCCAGCACGCTGCGCGCAAAGGTGCATCGACTGGTCAGGCGGGTGCAGACCCCCGCGTTTCGCTACGCGGCACGCGAGTTGAATCGGATGGAGCCGGAACGCGCGGCGGTCGCCAAACTCTGCCTGCTGTGCGGCCTGCCAACGCGGACGGCCTCAGTGCAATTGGGCATGACGGTGCATCGGGTGAACATGCACCGACGCGCACTCATCGAACTGGCCAACCAAGAAACCCGGCGGGAGAAGCCGACGCGACGGTAAGGCTCCGGCTTTCGCCGGGCAGGTACCATGCCCGTCGAGGAGCGTGAGTTCGCCGCGACTTCACAGTGACTTCGCCGTACCTCCTTGGTCCTCATCGTTCACACACGCCCGCACCTTCGTCCAATCACACGCGCACACGTTGCACACCCAGCCGCGCACGAGCCGCGCATCCGGCGCTCACCAAGCTCGCTTGCAAGAGGAACTTTCGTCATGACCAAGCGTTCTCGATCATCCACATCATCTGCATCGTCTGCCGCCGCGGCTGCTCGCAAAGCCGCGAGCCGCAAGCCCGCAGCCAAACCAACCGCCAAGCCG
>JBGSRG010000163.1:0-2201 GCA_041737685.1 Phycisphaerales bacterium
CTTGTCAACTTTCAGCCAGTTCAAGGGCGAGCCCACGCGATAGGCGATGGAGCGCGCGTATCGGCCCATGAAGGGGCGCAGCAAGCACCAGGGATAGAAGTGGGTGAAGTTTCGTGGTCGGCGATAGATGACGCGCGAGCAGATGGAGCCGAGGTAGGCGCGTGCGTCGGGATCGACGTTCTGTTCTTTGCCCAGCACCAGCGTGTCAACCTCGTAGACGCGTGCCAGGGCGCGGAGCAAGAGGTCGGTGCGTTGGTGGCCGCCGGAGTAGGGCGGAAAGGGCGGGCCCATGGTGATGAAGAGTGCGCGAGGGCGGTGGGCTGGGGAGGGATGGGCGGGTGTGCTCATCGTTCGAGCACCACGCACTGGGTCAGGACGTTCTCGACCAGCAACCTGGAACCGGCGATGGAGCGGATGTGCTGAGGGTCAAACTGCGGGAAGCCGCAGAGTTCGGCGGGGTTGCCGACGAGCAATCGCATCCCGGTCATCTCGATCATGTCGCGCACGTCGATGTTGCGGCCCCAGTCGTTGGAGGGCTTGTCGGTGAAGGGTGCGCAGTCGAGGAAGAGATCGATGGTGGCGACCAATCGCCCGCCGGGCTTGAGTGCTCGGCTGATCGCCGGGCAGAGAGCGGCGAGGCCCGCGGGCGGGATGTGCTCGAGGACCGAGACGGCGCTGGCGGTGTCGAAGGTGGCTTCGGGGAGGTTGGCCTGTTCGAGGAAGGCCTGGATGAAGTTGACACGGTTGCCGAATGCGCGATTGAGGCGGTCAAACTCGCGTTTGGAGAAGGTCCAGTCGATGCCGCCGGGGGGCTTGAGGAGTGGATCGACGCTGACGACTTCGGCACCGGCGTTGGCTAGGACGAACTGCAGGCCGCCTGCGCCGGAGCCAATGTCGAGGCAGCGCTTGCCCGGGGCGGGCGCGATCTGCTCGAAAGCCCAGGGGTACTCGAAGGCCCGCGTGAGGCTGTTTTGCTGCAGTGCGAAGGGGCCCAGGGCACGGAGGACTGGGATGGGCAGGTTGAAGCGTCGGGGCCAGAGGTACTTGTGGAAGCGACTGACGAGCAAGCGCAGCCACCAATCAGGCCCGAGCGGTGCCTTGTGCGCACGGTTCCACGCGGCGAAGTTGGGCGGCAGTGTTTTGGGTGCGAGCATGAGTGGGTGGGTTGGTTGGAGGAGCGCTGATGCGCGGCTTTCGGCCTAGGAGAGCGCCAGCGCTCGACGCGTGAAGGCGCACATGGCGTGCGGCGCAACGGCGTCGAGCCGTTCGAGCAGTTCCATGAGCGCGTCTCGAGCGAAGACTCGAACGATAAGCAGGTGGGCTGCGCCGGCTATGGCGGCGATGGCCGCGGCTTGCAGCGCGAACTCGAGGCGTGTTTGCGGCGAGAGTTGGGCACCGACGAGATAGCCCGTGCCGACCGAGACGGCGGCCATGATGCCGGGCCCGCCGTAGATGCTGAAGATGTCGCGAAGAGTTCCGCCGACGGTTCGGGCAGAGATGTATGCGCCGAGCGGACCCCAGGTGACGAGGTAGAACGTCACGGCGATGGACATGGAGATGTAAGTGCCCAGCCAGCCGCAGAGCGCCACAATGGCGATGTAGGACGTGCCATAGGCGATGGTGATTTTGACGAGCAGGCCGAATCGACCCTGTGCCTTGATGAGGCTGGAGTTGATGGCCCCGAGCAGGGCGAAGGCCATGCCGACGCTGAGCCACTGCACGACGGGGACTGCGGGGAGCCACTTGGGCTCAAAGAGCAGTCGCATGATTGGCTCAGCGGCGGCGGCTTGCAAGAAGCACGCGGGCATGCCGACCACGGCGAGCAGTCGGCACGAGCGGACATAGGCCCGAAGTTGGCGCTTGGGGTCGCCCTGAAGCTTGGAGAGTGCCGGGAAGAGCACGGCGTTGAGGCTGGTCTGAAGCAGCGAGACAGATTGCAGCGAGAGGATGAAACCGAAGGAGTAGAAGCCGACAACCTCAACGCTGTGCATGATGCCCAGCACCAGTGTTGCGCCCTGGCGTGTGAGATCGTTGATGATGCCGCTGGCGAGCAGGCGCAGCGAGTCGGCGATCATGTAGCGCCAGCGCCGCAGTTGCGGCGAGATGCGCACCGCCGGCTTGGCCAGCCACCACAGCGCGATGCACTGCCACAGCCCGGCGGAGATGGCACCGAGCGCCAGAGCGACCGGCCCGCCAAGCCC
>JBGSRG010000191.1:0-4573 GCA_041737685.1 Phycisphaerales bacterium
GGAACCGGCGCTGTTGTTGCGGCCGGCACTGCCTGCGCCTGCTTCGCCTGCGCCTGGTTTGGCGGCGCCTGGTTTGGCGGCGCCTGGTCTGCCGCTGGTTGCTTCGGGCGTTGGCTCATGCGTTTGTGCGCTCCTGCGCTCCGATCCCCATACGCTCTGGTCAATGTATGCGAACATCGCAGCGTTCGTTGCAGCGCTCGATTCCAACGGCGAACTGGCCCGCATCTCGCGGTCGGTCTCGCCGATCCTCGAAGTCGCGGCGATGGCCGACCTCGAATCACGCACCACCGCGCCCAACCCGCCCAGCCCCTCAGCAAAGCGAACCGATCCACAGTTCCACTCCCGCGGCGGCCAAGCCCTCCACTTCGACAACATTCAAGGTGCCGACTTCCCCTTGCTCATCAATGCCTGGGGCTCCTATCGCCGCATGGAGATGGCGCTCGGCTGCGAAGTTGGTGGGTTCGAGTCCATCGCCCAACGCATCGGCGAACTCGTCAAGCCCGAACCCCCCCGCTCGCTGCGCGAAGCGCTCGCCAAAGCCAAACAGTTCCTGCCACTGCTGCGCATCCCGCCCAAGCGGCGTAAGGGCCTGGGCGACTGCCAACAGGTCGATCTGCGCGCAGACCGCATCGACCTCACCCGCCTGCCCATCATCCGCTGCTGGCCCCTCGACGGCGACTTCGCCTCGCTCGGCTACCCCGCCACCGTCAACGACAACATCCCCGGCCTCGGCTCCGGCCCCGAGTGGGACAAACTCTCGCGAGGCCGCTACATCACGCTCGCCGGTATCCACACCATCCACGCCGACGACGCCGACAACCCCAAGCCGCCCAGCCACAACATCGGCATGTACCGCGTGCAACTGCTCGGCAAGCAACGCCTCGCCATGCACTGGCACATGCACCACGACGGCGCACGACACTGGCGAAGCTGGAAGGCCAAAGCCAAGCCCATGCCCGTCGCCATCGTGCTCGGCGGCGAGAGCGTCCTTCCCTATGCCGCCACCGCCCCACTGCCGCCGGGCATCAGCGAACTGCTCCTCGCCGGCTTTCTCAACCGCGCGGGCATCCCCATGGTGCGAGCACGGACCGTCCCGCTCTGGGTTCCCGCCAACGCCGAGATGGTCATCGAGGGCTACGTCAACCCCGACGCGGGCTTCATCAACTATGACCCACGCACCGACGGCCCCGTTGGGCCGGGCGCCGTCTTCGAGGGGCCCTTCGGCGATCACACAGGGTTCTACTCACTGCCCGACCGCTACCCCATCGTCGAAGTCACCGCACTCACACACCGCCACAACGCCGTCTATCCCACCACCGTCGTCGGCCTCCCACCACAAGAGGACTACTTCCTGGGTAAGGCCACCGAGCGGATTTTCTTGCCCTTGCTCAAGACCCTCATCCCCGACATCGAGGACTACAGCCTGCCCATGTTCGGCGCGTTCCACAACTGCGCCTTCATCAAAATCAAAAAGCACTACCCCATGCACGCCCGCCGAGTGATGCACGCGATCTGGGGCGCAGGACAGATGAGCTGGACCAAGTCCATCTTCGTCGTTGATCACACCGTCGATGTTCACGACACCGACGACGTGCTCCGGGCCGCCGCAGCACACTTCGAGCCAGCACGCGACCTCGAACGCGTGCGAGGCCCGCTCGACATCCTCGACCACGCCGCACCATGGCTCGGCGTCGGCACCAAGTTCGGCCTTGATTGCACTCCCAAAATCGAAGGCGAACAAGCGGGCGAAACCACCCTCGTCCCCGAGCGCCAACCCCTCAACACCCACGACGCCAACGCCATCGTCGCCCTCGCCCGCGCTTGCCCCGGCGTGCAAGACGCCGCCGTCCACGCCGGCGGTTGGCTCACCATCTCATTCGACAAACAACAACCCGGCGACGTCCAGCGCTTGCTCACATCGCTTCGGGCATCCTTCAACACCGCCCTCAACATCGGCCCACCCGCCTTCATCATCGCGCTCGGCTTCGACACCGACGTCCACAACCCCCACGATGCACTCTTTCACTGGCTGGCCCACGCCGACGGCGGACGAGACGCGCACACGCTCCGCCTCGCCGACCGCTCCGTTCTCTTCTTTGATTCCACGCCCAAACGCGCCTCAGACCAGCCCCACACCGTGGGCCACGCTGAACCCGTCCGACCCTGGCCACCCATCCTGAAAATGGACCCGGCCGTCAGCCAGCGCGTCCGCCCGTGGTTACCAGATCGCTCACCGGAACGCTCTGAGGCTTGATCGTCACCGACCGCCGAACCTCAACCACCAGCGTGTCGTCATCAGCCTGGCCCGCCCGGTGCCCCCCCACCGCTTCAAGCACCGCGCGGCAATAGCCATGCAGGTGCCCGCCCTTGATCGTGCACGCCGCCAGCGTCCGCTCCAGACCCGCAAGCCCAAACATCCGACCGTCCCGATCGCGCGCCTCCATGGCACCGTCGGTATACGCCAGCAGCGTGTCACCCTGCATAAACGGAACCCTCTGCACGCACGGATCAAAGTCCTCCGGCAGACACGCCCCCAGCACAAACGCCGTCGAATCCAACCGCTCAATCCGCCCGTCCGCCGTCGCGATATACGCCGGCGGATGCCCGCCCGAGGCATACTCCAACACGTCCGCACGCTGGTCCACCCGCACACACAACGCCGTCGCATAAATCGAGTGCCGCGCCAGCGTCAAGTGAACATACCGGTTCAGCGCCACCAGCACCTCGCCCGGCCCCGCCCCCGGCGACTCGGCAAACACCCGCTCAATCTCGCCATACAAACGGTTCACCGTCAACGCCGCCGCGATGCCATGCCCCGTCACATCGATAATCAGCAGGTGCATCCGGTGCGCCGTCGCCGCGTCCGGCTCAAACCGCGCAAACAGATAATCCCCGCCAATCTGCCGCATCGGCTCGTACACATACCCGAACCGCAGCGGACCTTCCTTCACCTGCGCCGGAAACAGCGCCTCGTGCAACTTGCGAGCATCCACCAGTTCGCGCCGCAACTCCGAATAACTGCCCCGAAGCTTGCGATCCGCAAACTCCTGCCGAAACTTCGAGTACCGATACCAACACACCGCCACTCCCGGCACCGCAATCGCCGGGATCAACAGCACAGTCAGCAGCGTGGGCAGCGGCGTGCGAAAGCCAAACACCGCCGTCACCAGCCCATTGAGAATCAACAGCGGCACCGCCGCTCGAATCGCCTCAACAGGCCGAAACGGCAGCAGCACACACGCAAAGAAGTGAACCGTCAGAACCGCGATCGAACCGCTGATCCCCAGATACACCGCCGTCGTCCCGCGAAACAACGCCGTGCCCTCACGGCTCAACACCAACTGCGCAACATTCGACGCAATCGCCACACCGCCCGACAACAAAATCAGCCCAAACGCAAGCCTCAACAACAACGTGCGGGAAATCAGCCGACGCGAACTGAACCACAACGCCAACGCATACACCACCACCCGCAGCGCCGCGGCGATCCACACGACCACCACCTCAGCCTCAACCCCAGACGACGGACCACCCAGCGCCCCCACACCGCTCAGGCCATAAGCAAGCAGACTGTCCAACAGCCGCCAGAAAACAATCAGCACAATCACCACCACGCAGTACAGCACAAACCGCTTGCGCAGCGACCGCTCTTGCTCAAGCTCAAAGGCTCCCTGATACTCGGCGGTCTGAAACGCGGCGTGATTCATCGTGCTTGCGTCATGCCCTCTCGCATTCCCCCATCAACCCGCCTTCCCCCATCAATCCAACCAGCCCGCCCCCACATCCCCTATCGCCCCGCACCCGGAACCCACTTCACATCCCCCTTGCCATCGTCGTTCGCCACCCGCCCAAGCACAAACAGCAAATCGCTCAGCCGGTTCAGATACCGAACCGTCTCGGCCCGCGTCGCCTTTGGCTCCGCCGCCAACAACGCCACCGTGCATCGCTCCGCACGCCGAACCACCGTCCGCGCAACGTGCAGATGCGCTGACAACGCCGACCCGCCCGGCAAGACAAAGCTGTTCAACGCCGTCAACCGCTCGTTGTGCTCGTCAATCGCCCGCTCCAACCGTTCCACTTGCCGATCGGTGATGCGCAGCCGCGAACCCTCCGCCTCATCCGCCACCACCGGGCAGCACAGATCAGCCCCCACATCAAACAACTCGTTCTGAATCTGAACCAGCAACGCCCGAATCGCCTCAGCCCGCTTCCCGGCTCCCCCCCCATCTCCCCCCTGCGCTGTCAACACACACACACCAATCGACGCGTTCGCCTCATCAACCGTGCCATACGCCTCCACCCGCAAACCCGCTTTCGACACACGGCCACCATCCCCCAATCCGGTGGTGCCATCGTCGCCAGTCTTCGTGTAAATCTGTGAAAGCCGCACCATCGCCACGCTCCCCGTTCATTTCCGTCGCGTCTTGCCGCGCCAAACCCACCGCCAACCCCAACCCAAACTCCGCTTCTTCGATCATACCGCCCATCCCCCAACACCCCGCCGTACCCTCTGCCCGTGAACGGACTCACCAAACGCTGGATCCCGCGACACGCCAGCGCCGCCAACGCAACC
>JBGSRG010000196.1:0-12925 GCA_041737685.1 Phycisphaerales bacterium
GGCGGCGTGGATTCCGACGGTCAAGTGAGCGACGAGGTTCGCCGTCGAGAGAAGAGCCATCTGAGGACAAGCCCTGCTCCAAGCACGCTCAGGCCCGCGATCCAAGCGCGCGGCTCGACCCAAAAGGCCAGCGAGAGGCACGCAAAGAGTCCGAACCAAGCCAGTGCAGGGTGGTAAAGCCGATTCACTCTGGGCATGGCGATGCAGGCAAGGTTTGTGATCGCGTAGTAGACCAGCACCGTGAACGCGCTGAAGGACCAGGCGAGTTTGATGCTTCCGATCGCCGTAAGGCCGACCACCACCAAGCCCACGCCAAGCACAGCAACGAAGGGCGTGTGTCCTGTGCGATTGATCCTTTCAAAGGCCCGTGGCAGGTCGCCGCGACGGCCCATCGCGAGGGCAACTCGCGATAGACCGAGAATCAGGTTGAGCAGCACGCCGAGCATGGCGGTGATCGCCCCGATCGAGACAACCATCCACACGCCGGGCAAGTCGAAGGTGCGAGCAGCGACGGCGAGCGGTGCAGACTGGCCGGTCCCATCTGAATTGCTGAACACTTGGGCACCGGCAGAACCGATCCCTGCAACGCTCACGCCGATGTAGAGAAGACTGGAAACGATCAGCGTGGTGACGATCGCTCGCGGGATGGTTCGCTCTGGCTCTCGAACCTCCTCGCCCATCGTTGCGATTCGTCCGTAGCCAGTAAACGCCACAAACATGAGTGCGGTGGCCTCGAGCATTCGAAGCACAGCGCTGCGCGAGTCGCCAGAAGGACCCTGAAAGAAGTGAGAGAAGGGCTGGTCGGTGGATTGGGTCAGCGCGACAAGGCCCACCACCACAAAGAGCAGCAGTGAGATGAGCGTGATCGTGACGATGATGGTGTTCACGGTGCTGGATCGTCTGACACCGGTCAGCACCAGCCCGACAACCGTCGCGGCGGCGAGCACGCCGATCGCGATCCGCCACTGCGGCTGGTCGATCCCGAGCAGTTGGAGCAGATAGCCAGAAAGGCCCAACGCGGCTGTGGCCGCAGATGCGCTCTTGGCGCACAGAAACATCCAGCCCGCGGCGAAGCCAAGCGTTGGCGTGAGATAGACGTATCCATACTCATACGTTCCGCCACTGGTCGGGTGACTCGCCGCGAGTTGGGCGCTGCTGAGTGCGTTGCAGGTAGCGACAATCGCGGCGAGCGCGATGGCCAGCATCACTGCGGGACCGACGATGCCCGCGGCGATGCCGATGCTCACAAACACGCCCGTGCCAAGGATCGACCCCAGGCCAAGCATGACGGCACTGAACGGACCGAGTTCACGCCTAAGCGCAGCGGGGGGCGAGTTGGCTGATCGCGCTTCGGGGCTCATCTCGATGCCTTCAGAATGAGTCGCAACAGCCGCGTCAGAAGCGGCTTACTGCGACAGTTGGAGAACGAGCGTATCGCCCAAGCCCCGATTCCGCCCTGCGGCGATCTCGCCACGCCGACCAGCGTTTGCGGCCGTCGCTACCGTTCTCATTACTTGGAAAGTCGAAACCTCATCAACGGTCAATGGTGCGCAGCCGACAGCGGTCGCACGCTGGCGGTGATCAATCCGGCCAACGACCAACGCTTGGCCGAGGTGCCCGACGCTGGGGCGCATGAGGCAAACCGTGCCGTTACCGCCGCGCATGAAGCCTTTGCGGGTTGGTCGGTGCTACCTGCACGCGAGCGCGGCGAGATTGTCGACAAACTGGGCAGGTTGATGCTCGACGACACCGAGCAACTTGCGGCGATCATGACCGCCCAGCAGGGCAAGCCGCTTTCGGAGGCTCGCGGTGAGATCGCCTACGCGGCTTCGTTTCTCTCGTGGGCGGCGGCCGAGGCCGAGCGTGTCTACGGCCAGATCATGCCCGCTGCATCGGTGGACAAGCGCATTCTCGTGCTTCGCCAGCCCATGGGGGTCGCGGCGATTGTCACGCCATGGAACTTTCCCGCCGCGATGATCACTCGCAAACTCGGCCCGGCACTCGCGTCGGGCTGCACCGTGGTCATCAAGCCCGCAGAGCAGACGCCACTCTCGGCGCTGGCGATCGGCGAGCTCTCGCTTCGAGCGGGCATCCCAGCGGGTGTTGTCAACATCGTCACGGGCGAGGCCGCACCGATCGTCGACGCGATGCTGGCAGATGTTCGGGTGCGGAGGCTCTCGTTCACCGGCTCCACAGAAATTGGCCGAAAGTTGATGGCTAAGGCCTCCGAGAACCTGCAGCGACTCTCGCTTGAACTTGGTGGGCACGCACCGTTCTTCGTGTTTGACGATGCGGACATCGAGAAGGCCGCCGCCGCGGCAGTGGCGTGCAACTTTCGGAACGCCGGGCAGACGCGCATCTGTGCCAACCGTTTCTATGTTCAGCGCGGCGTCTACTCGGCATTCCTCGATCGCTTTCGCAGCGCCGTTGAGGCGTTGAATGTGGGCGTTGGCACCGATCCTGATGTTGACATTGGCCCGCGTATCAACGACGACGCGATGGAGAAGGTGGATCGGCACGTGGCCGATGCAATGGAGTGCGGCGGGACGGTACTCACGGGCGGTGCTCGCGCTCACACTGCCGGGGCCGCCGATCGCTTCTACACGCCCACCATTATCGAGGGCATGAGCCCGAAGATGCTGCTGGCTCGCGAAGAGACGTTCGGACCCGTCGCGGCGGTGCAGCGGTTCGAGACTGAGGACGAGGCGGTGCAACTGGCCAATGACTCGCCTTACGGACTCGCGGCGTACTTCTTCACGCGTGATGCATCTCGGCTCATCCGCGTAGCCGAAGCGCTCGAGTGCGGGGTGGTGGGTGCCAACGACGGCGCCCCCTCAACGGCTCAGGCACCCTTTGGAGGAGTGAAGCGCTCGGGCTTTGGACGTGAGGGTGGTCACTTCGTTATGGACGAATACACACGAATCAAGTATGTTTCGTGGGGAGTGTGACCGGGTGGGACCGAACAGAGGCTGTTCCAAACGGGTCGCGGGGCGAGGCGTTGGGGCGGTTTCTGAAGAGCGCAGTCCGTTGATGGGCTTGGACAAGTTGGTCCTGAAGAGCGGGGCGGCTGTCGGGCTTCGGCTCGGAACTTCCCGCCCCAATCGGTCGATATTCCTAGCATCTTGGCGGTGCTGCGGCACGCCTTTGGCGAAGGGATCAACACAATGCTGAACGCTCGGAACTCATCGGACGGCTTTGCGGACAAGATCGACATGCAGAACCGGCTCTTCGCCGAGTTGTCGGGCATGTTCGGCAAGGAAGTACCGCTCTACGACAAGTCGTTGCTGGTTAACCAGGTGTGCAATCGGGCCGTGTGCGATCTGCTAGCCCACTTGCATCAGGGCTTCTCGGTCACTGATCGCCAACTCGACAAGACGGGCGGCGAGCGTCACGGCGCGATCCGCATCGGTCGCGACGACGAGTATCGCTGGATCGGCCGCTTCTTCTCATGCTTCGGCATGGAGCCTCACAACTTCTATGACATGACCAGTGTGGGTACAAAGAGCCAGCCCGTCATCGCCACGGCCTTCCGATCGGTGGTTCACCCGGAACATCGCGTGTTCAGTTCGGTGCTTCGGACTGATTACTTCGATGACCGCACACGTGCACGTGTGGACGAGTTGCTCAGTCGTCGGCAGGTGTTTTCCGACGTTGCCAAGTCATTGATCGAGAGGTCTGAGCAGCAGGGGGGGTTGTCGTGGGACGATGCCGATGCGCTGATCGCACAGGCCACGGGCCGTATCTTCAAGTGGACGGGACGAGCGACCGATCACGCGCTCTACAAGCACCTGTGCGATTCAGGCTTCAAGATCGCCGCGGACATCGCGTGCTTTGAGGCGCATCACCTCAACCATCTGACGCCGAACACGTTTTGCATCGACTTGTACACGTCGTCGATGAAGTTCTGCCTTGGTGAGATTGACGAGCGGGAGTTTCGCGCGCGAGCGTCCGGCGCGCTTGCACACGTGGAACGCGCGGGCGACCGAGACTTTCTGCGCCTGTGCTTCAAGCACCTTTCTCGAGAGGAGATCGTTGGCTTCGGTCCGGGCTCGGTCCCGCCGGGTGCGGTGCAAGAGTTGATCGACGGTCTTGTCGAACGGTTTGCACGCTCCGATCTGCAACTCTCGCAACTACCTCATGCGGGCTTCAAGGACTTTACCGAAGGGCCTGCAACGGGCACGCCCGTACTGCTGCGGCAAGACGCATACAAGGCGCTCACCGAGCCCGTTCGATTTGTCGACTCCGACGGGACAGCCATCGACACAGTTCACACGGCGAGGTTTGGCGAAATCGAGCAGCGCTTCTACGCCACCACGCCCGAGGGTCGAGAGTTGTACGACCGCTGCCTCGCCGCAGCGGACGCGGAGCGGGATCGTGATCCCGGCCTGGCCAAGCGAGACTTCGCGGCGCATCAGGCCGCTCAGACGCGTCAGTTCACCGCGTTCCCCACTTCGCTCGCCGAACTTGTGGAGCAGAACCTCGTCTATGCCCACTACCAGCCAACGGCCAAGGGTCTGGCCGCACGTGGGCTGATTGAGACCGTCGATCTGCGCCGTTTGGCGCGCGACGGTCTGATCGCGTTCGACGGGCTGCGATACGAGGACTTTCTGCCCGTGAGTGCGGCGGGCATCTTTGCCTCGAATCTCAACCAATATGGCACGGGCTCAAGCGCGGCAGTAAAGCCGACCTATACCAAGGCGATGCTCGAAGAGATTCTGGGCAAGAATGTCGTCGAGTCTGACACGATCTACCGCGGCTTACAGGCCGATTCGCTGCTGAGTACCTTCGCGGAGTTGGGGCTGACCGGGCGGCTCGATGCCGTGCAACTCGCGAAATGGGAAGCCGATGCGGCGATGTGCCCCGCCTCGGCGTCGCAACAGTTCGCCGAGCGCAGCGTGGTCGCGGCGAGGGCGTGAGCGCACGAGTCGCGAAAGAACGGAGCGATAAGGGACTCGGATCAGACCAAGCCGCCCTCAAAGATCACGCGTTCCTTCTTGTGGCCCGGCTTGGCGATGGGCACGGCACTCAAAAGCGACTGCGTGTAGAGATGCTGCGGGCGGTTGATGATCTCGTCGCGCGAACCCGTCTCGACGATCTTGCCCTTGTACATCACCGCGATTCGTTCGCACATGTGATTGATGACCGCCATGTCATGGCTGATGAACAGATACGACATGCCCAGATCCCTCTGCAGATCCTTTAGCAGGTTCAGAATCTGGGCTTGGATCGAGACGTCCAGAGCGCTGGTCGGCTCGTCGCAGACGATGAAGTCGGGTTCAAGCGAGAGTGCGCGGGCGATGCAGATGCGCTGGCGTTGCCCGCCGCTGAACTCGTGCGGATAACGGTCGGCGGCGAAGGCGGGCATGCCGCATCGGACCAGCAGTTCTTCAACCCGCTTGCGAAGCCGTAAAGAGTCGCCCGCCGGGATCAGCCCGTGAACGAGCATCGGCTCGCCGATGATGCTGGCGATTCGCATACGCGGATTGAGGCTGCCAGCAGGATCTTGAAAGATGATCTGCATTTTCTGGCGCAGGGCCTTGAGTTGCCGGCCTGAAGCGGGGGCCACGTCCTGGCCTTGGAACAACACCTGACCGCCGCTGGGCGGGATGAGTTTGAGAATGGCCCGGCCAACGGTGGTCTTGCCGCAGCCAGATTCGCCGACGAGGCCGAGCGTTTCGCCCTTGCCGCCCGCGCCAATGTCAAACGATACGCCGTCAACAGCGCGCACGAAGCCGGTAGTTCGCTGCAGCACGCCCGAGCGAATCGGGAAGTGAACCTTGAGGTCGCGGACGGAGAGCACGGGGGAGTCTTTGGCCATAGGTGCGATGGTAGCGAAGGCAGGAGTAGGGAATCTGCGACTGGACCTTCCGTTACTTCACGTTCAACTGCCGCACAAAGTCGTTGAACTCCCGCTGCTGCTGGTCCAGTTTCTTCTGCGCCTCATCTCGCTGAGTGGCCAGCGTGTCGATGCGTGACTCCTGCTCCGTGAGTTTGGTCATGTATCGCGTGTAGAGTTGGCTCGTGCGCTCGATCGTCCGCATATTCTCGCGAATGCGGTTCTGCTCGGTGCTGATCGCATTCACCTGCTGATCGATCGTGCTCAGGGTGTTTCGGGTCTGGTTGATGGCCGACTGCTTCTCGGCGATCTGGCGAGCCGCGGCCAGCACCTCGTCAGAGAGTTTGCCGTTCTTGTGCCACGACATAACCTGCGGCAGGTCATAACTGGTGACGGTGATGCTCTCGGACGTGATGATTTCCTGCGTAACGGTGATGTTCCCGCCGCTGGTCTTGTCCTGATCGCCGTTGCCTGTCGCTCCGCCCTTGCCCTTGCCCAGTTCCACCTCGAAGCGGTAGAGGTCTTTGGTCTCTTCGGTTGGCTTAGATGGCTCGGTTAGCTTCCATGTGGCGAGTTTCGGATGCTCGATGATGACGGTTCGGCCGCGGGCCGCGTCCTTGTTGATGAGTTCGTACTTGGTGGTGTTCACGTTCTTGTTGGTGAACACGAACTGCCCGTCCACGATCTTGATCGACTGGATCGACGAGTTGGACTCGGGCTTGGTCAGCACCTGCACGTTCAGATCAAGGGCGTAAGAGAGCAGTCGCTTGTCGCCTTTGGGGATCTGGCCGATCTGTGCATCGCCGGCGTAAGCGCCCGAGTCCAGCACGCTGACCGGCCCCGCCAGCAGTTGCAATCCGGCGGAGTTGGTCACCTCAACCCCACGCCGTGGGTAAAGCCCCTCGCCGCCGGCATCGCCGGCGTTGTAGATGCTCACTCGCCGGCCTGGAATGTTGGAGGTGAGGATCGGAAGCATGGCCGAGCGTTGACGCTCGATCGAGACCGGTGCATCGATCTGGTACTGAAACACCTCGCCGACCTCGGCGGGGGTCGCGCCGGACACGGGGCTGTAGTTGGCCAACTGATCGGCCGTGATACCGAAGTACCCTTCATCCGCCGCAGCATCAGGTGCTGAGCTCAGAGTCATGCGATCAGCTCGTTCACGCCGAGCCATCGCCGCCGATGCCGGTGGAGCCATGATTCCGCCCACGTTCTTGCTCATTTCGGCAGCCGACTGCGACATGCCACGCACCGCTAGGTCTCGGCCCATTCGCTCCGCGTCGCCGTCGTCGAAGCCCAGTGCGTAACCTCGCGGCGAAACGCCCGGAATGGTCGGCACGCTGACGAACGGGCGGGTCATGAACAGCGGCTCGTACAGATCCATCTGGAAACTCACTGGCCTGCCGCTCACGAGCGAGAGATTCACGTTGCTCCAGTCATGGTCGGTCGTGTTCTCGACGATCGCCCAGCCTTGAAGCAGCACCTGCGCATCTGCGCCCTTGGCGTCGGTGTCGGGCAGCACTAAGCGATAACTGGTCTTCCAGACAGGCATCTCGTGCACATAGCCCACAACGATGCGTCGCTGGCCGGCACCGCTGAAGCGAAGGTCCACCGTTTTGGTCCGATCGGCCCGATACTCGGCGAGCGCGGCAAGGGCCTTGCCCAACTCTGCGGCGAGGGCCTTGTCCAGAATCTCAAAGCTCGTCACTTCCTCGATGTTCAACGAGCGCATGCCGGTTGGCGTGACGAGGTTCAGAAAGTTCTGCGTAGTGGCTGGCACGTCTCGAGTCGGGCGAGACTGTCGCTGCTCGACGCCCAGGATCGTGCCGTCAGCCTCGCCGCCGGGCATTTGCAGCCGGACGGGCGCACCGCGAAGTTGATTGAGCAGTTGCGGCAGCGATGGGTTCTCGGCGATATTGATGCCGAAACTCGCGAGGCGTTTCGCCAGCGGCTCCTTTGAAGCGTAGGAAACCGAGTCGATTCTGCCGCCATCAAGGTCGAGCATGACCATCGACTTGAGAATGTCGTTGATCTGATCTGTGTTGAAACGCAGTTGCACCTCGGTGGCGCCATCGATGGTGGCGGCACGCTCAAAGTAACCGACGCCGGATCGATAGAGCGTGATCTTGCGGATGGGCAGGGTCTGGTTGGCGTCGGCGGCCAGTAGTGTGGCCGAGTTGGTCTGGGCGAGTGCCGCAGGGAGCAGGCCCGGCGGAGCGACAACCGCTCCGGCGGCAGAAAGGGCCAGCCCCGCGGCAACTGAGAGGCGTCGAGGAGTGCGGAACCGGTGGGAAGTGCGAATTGGCGAGATGCTGCGATTCAGGTCGTGATTCACGGCAGATGCTCCATTGGACGGGAATACTGGGCGGCGAGGGAAGTCTTGGGCGAAGTGAGTGTACAGATTCCGCGGCAGGGCTGCGTGAAGCGGCACGACCGCTGCAAGGGTCGTGTACCACAACTGGCGGAGAGAGATACACCGTTCTGAGTGCGGTGGCGTGCGCTGGAATGGTGGCTGTAACGAGAAGGAACGGAGATTGGGCGTGCGGGAGGGACATTGGACGATTCGCGTGCTTCTGGTCAAGCGCTCGCCAGGACGCTTGCCGGTGCGGCGCGTGGTGCCGTAGCGTGGCAGATTGAGGGGGCGCTCGGTAGGTTCTTCATCGAGGTGCTCAGTTCGGCGCGCACTCTGGCTCATCTGCAGATGGCCTGTCAGGCCTTGCCGTCCACGGCTTCTCGCAAAAATCAACGAAACAGAGATACGCTCGACTGTCAAAGCCCGGGCAGATAGTCCACACCGAGGAGGTTGCGGGAGCTGCGGGCCAACCAAAGCCCTGAACCGCCGGCGTACCGTTGGCCTGAATGCCTATGCCTGAACCACTGCGATTGACGGTGTTGAACGGCTCGCGACGGAGAAACGAGGACCGCCGCGCAAGCAGCACCGCGCCGGGCCATCCAGCGGTCGACTCGCGTGAAGGTTGGATCGAAGCCGAACTGCAAAGAATCGTGTCGGGCACACCCACCCAGATCCGCTTTGGCACCCACGACCGCCTGCTCTACGCCACCGACGCCTCGCTTTATCAACAAACGCCGCTGGGCGTGGTCGCTCCGTCAAGCCCCGAAGTCGCCGCGAAGGTTGTCGCGTGGTGCGGAAGGAACGGTGTGCCGGTGTTGCCGCGTGGCGGCGGCACTAGCCTCGCCGGTCAATGCACGAATCGGGCGGTTGTGGTTGACGTTACCCCGATGTGCCGGGTGATCGGCGAGGTGAAAGCAGGCGAAGCCACCAAGTCACCCAACCGCGAGGATCAGGGCCGCGAGGAGCACGGCGGCGGGTGGCGCGGAGATTGGGTCGAGGCCGATGCGGGGGTGACAGTTGACGAACTCAACGACGCGCTGTCCAAGCGTGGGCATGGGCTCTTCTTCGCACCCGATCCGGCGACGACCAAGCAGGCGGCAATCGGCGGTTGCATCGGTAACAACGCCGCCGGGTCTCGCTCCATTCGCTACGGACGAACCAGCGAGAATCTGGTTGCGGTTGAAGCAGCGCTCAGCAGTGGCGAGCGTGTGTGGCTGCACGCGAACGCCGGCGAGCACGATGCCGTGGCCCGCCGACTGGCGACGCGGGTCATCAGCGTGGTGCGATCGGTCGAGCCGCTGATCCGTGAGCGATACCCGCGAACGATTCGTCGGAATGCGGGCTATGGCCTAGACATGATCCTGGCGCAACTTGATGCGGGCGCAACTGAGCGAACGCTAGATCTTTCGCCGCTAGTGTGTGGCAGCGAGGGCACGCTGGCGCTGACGATGCGCGCCAGAGTCAAACTCATGCCCACACCGGCGGCACGCGGGCTTATGGTCGTGAGTTTCGCAACGGTTGAAGACGCCATCGCGGCAGTCAAGCCGCTGCTGGACGCCGGACGACCGCTGGGTTTGTCGGCTGTAGAGATGCTCGACGACGTGGTGCTTGATGCGGCACGCGGGAACATCGAGTACAAGCGCTACGTTGATCTGCTGCCGGGGGCAGATGCGACGCGACGAGAGCCTAAGGCTGCGCTCTACGTCGAGTTCTCCGCGTTCGGCATGGGTGCCACCGGACGATCCGCAGGAGAAGAACTTGCTGAGGGGTTTCGAGTTGCTAGGGGAGTGCTGGAGTCGTCGGCGTTGGCCGCATCTCTGCGAGGTGTTGCCGAATACACCGAAGCCCCCGCGATGCTCAAAGCGTGGGCCTTAAGAAGGGCGGGCGAACCGCTGCTGCACGGTCTCCCCGGCCCACGCAAGCCGATCACGTTTGTCGAAGACAATGCAGTGCCCGTCGAGCGGCTGGGCGAATTCGTTGCTGGCTTCAAGGGCATTGTGGCCAAGTATGGCACCAAGGCGGCATACTGGGCGCACGCCAGTGTGGGGGTGCTGCACGTTCGACCGATGATCGACTTGCACGATCCGGCCGACCGAGAGCGGATGGTCAAGATCGCCGTGGAAGTTGCGGATCTGGCCCGTCGTTGTGGCGGCATCATGTCGGGCGAGCACGGCGACGGCAAGGTGCGTGGGCCGCTGCTCGAACGCTTCTTTGGTCTCGAACTGATGGATGCCTTTGTTCGCATAAAGGAAGTGTTCGACCCAGCGGGCGTGCTGAATCCGGGCAACATTGTGGGACCCTATCCGGGTGAGAGTTCGATCGCGCAGGGGCTGAGGATCGACGCGTCCGGAAGTGGTGAGAAAGGTGCGCTAGGCCAGCATTCGGCAAGCCAGCATTCCACACGCATACCGAGCGCTCACACCGGCGACGTACCGGGCATCGAGACCTACTTCGCGTACAACGATCAGCATGGCTTCATGGGTGCTGCCGAGCAGTGCAACGGTGCTGGCGTCTGTCGTAAGCGCAGCGGCGGGACGATGTGCCCTTCATATCGAGCCACGCAGGACGAGCGGCACTCGACCCGCGGTCGCGGCAATGCGCTGCGTCTGGCCCTGACCGGTCAAGTCACGCTGGTTGACTCAGCAAGCGGCGGAGCGAGCGTCGGCTCGCCGAGTTTCGACGATCCCGAGACAATCCAGACGCTCAATCTCTGCCTGTCGTGCAAGGCCTGCAAGAGCGAGTGCCCCAGCAACGTCGATATCTCCCGGCTCAAGGCCGAATACACCGCGCAGCGTCACAGAATCCGCGGCACGCCGATCAAGGCGCGGGTCTTCGGGCACGTGCGAGTGCTCAATCATCTCGGCTCAATCGTGCCATCGTTGGCCAACAGGTTCAACCGATTGGGAATCACCAAATCGATCCTGCGAACGCTGCTGGGCATCGATCCCCGACGCAGTGTGCCGAGGTTTGAGCGTTCACTCTGGCGAGCGCTGAATCAACGCCGCAAGCAGACTGCTGCCAGTATCAATGGCCATCCTGGCCTTCCGAACGGTTCCGAGCAAGCATGTTCTCAGGCACACGATGCCAACCGGCCTGTTGTCGTCCTCTACGCCGATTGCTTCACGGCGTACAACGAGCCGCGGATCGGCCTCGCCGCGGTGCGCGTGCTCGAGTCGCTCGGCTACAGCGTGCTTTTGCTCCCCGATAGCGCTGGCGCTTCGGGCTGCTGCGGGCGTGCCATGATCTCAACCGGCTGTCTGGACGATGCCACGACAACCATCGACCGAACCTTGCAACTGCTCTTGCCCGCGCTCGACGATGAGCGTGCGGTGGCCGTCGTGGTCTGTGAGCCGAGTTGTCTCAGCGCGATCAAGGACGACTGGCTGGAACTGAAACTCAGCACGCCGCTGGCCCACAGGCAGGCTTTGGCTGATCGCGCTTTCATGGTCGAGGACTTCATCGAGGCCCGTTGGAATCACCATCCCGATCGAAACACGGTCGAGCGGCTGGTACGGCACTGCACGGCAGTGCAGCAGAGCCAAACCGCACATCCCTCTGCCCTCTTTCACGGACACTGCCACCAAAAGGCGCTTTGGGGGCCGGGCTCTTCCGCCGCGTTGCTCACCCGACTGCTGGGCAAGGCTGCCCGGTCGCTCGACACCGGCTGCTGCGGCATGGCCGGGTCGTTCGGCTACACCACCGACCGCTATGACCTGTCGATGCGTATCGGCGAAGAGTCGCTCTTTCCCAGCGTGCGGAGCGCAGATGCCGGGTCAACCGTGTGCGCACCCGGCACGTCGTGCCGACACCAGATTCACGACGGCACGGGCAGAAAGGCGTTGCACCCGATCGAACTCATTGACGCTCTGCTCACCGAGTCGGATCGCCACGCGGCCGGCCCTTCCATCCGGGTGTAGGCCGCTCGTCAAGGCCGGAGCCGTGGCGGTATGCTGCCAGCATGAATGTACACCTATCGCTTTGGTCCGCTTCCTCTGGCCTACGCCGCAACTTGAAGGTTGTTCACCAGTCGCCCGCTCTCTCTTGCGGCCATGCCAACGCCCGTTCCCACACCTGCTCCAACTATCACCCCGGTGCATCGGTCTCCCGCATTGGGCGGCCGCCGCTCCGGCTACTCACCCTCAACGCACTGGCGCTTGGTCTGTTCGGCGGGCTGCTCGCGTTCGGCGGCTGCGCAAGTACCTCCGGCAACAACTCCAGCACAAGCAACGGCGAACAGGCTCGCACCACCAACCGGCTCGACTACGCCATCGCCATCCACGGCGGCGCGGGGTACATCCCCAAAGATGTCGATCCGGCTCAGCGACAGGCCATCGTCGCCTCGCTCGAAAGAGCCTTGGCTGAGGCTCGAGTCATGCTCGAACGCGGCGAGCCCGCCCTCGACGCCGTTGAGCACGCCGTGGCCATGCTCGAGGATGATCCCAACTTCAACGCCGGGCGTGGGGCCGTCTTCACCGCCGAGGGCCGCAACGAACTCGACGCTTCGATCATGGAAGGTTCGGGCCTTCGCTGCGGCGCCGTCGCGGGTGTCATCAGCGTTCGCAATCCGATCCGACTGGCACGCCGGGTGATGTTCGACACCAACCATGTGCTGCTGGCCCGCGATGGTGCCGAGCGATTCGCCGATTCCACCGGCCTTGCGCGCGCTGAGCCGGCCTACTTCTACACGCCCGGACGCTGGGAAGACATGCTTCAAACACTCCGCGAGCGCGGCGATG
>JBGSRG010000262.1:0-2937 GCA_041737685.1 Phycisphaerales bacterium
GACTGATATCAATCCGAGCACGAGTCGTTACCAAGACGGGCGTGCTCTGGGCGTGAGCGCTGACGGCAGCGTGATCGTGGGCGGCCAGCAGCCCAACACCGGCAGCGGACGAGCGATCGTGTGGCGCTTCAACACGACGACGATGCAGTATGACCGGACGTTCCTGGATCGCGGGACGAACCCGACCACGATGCAACCGTACGGGTCGACCGTTGACAACATGCACATCAACGCGGCGGGAACCAAGATCCTGGGCACGTCGTTCGAGTTCAACGTGACGACGATGCAGCTGGACTCTTGGCTGACGCGCTGGGACTGGAACGCCGGAACGATGATGTGGGACCGCGTGCTGCTTTCCAACACCGCCGACGCGGCGACGCTTTCTTCCTGGCAGAACGATCCGAGTTGCCCGATTCCGCCGCAGTTCATCCCAACGGGGATGAGCGACGACGGCAACACCGCAACGGGGATTCTGGTCTACTCGACCTGCGGCAGTTTCATCCGCGGCGGCTTCTTGTGGATCAACGACGGGATGGGCGGGACGATGTACGACCTGTACGACTATCTGGTCGCGCAGAGCACGCCGGGCATCACAGACTTTGGTCCGCTTGATCCGATGGCGACGATCTTCAACCCGCCACAGTTGGGCTGGGCCAACGCACTCTCGTCGGACGGCCAGAATCTGGTCGGCTACGGCGGTCCGCAGTCGGCCTTTGGTCCGGGCTGGGTGGTGAATCTGGGTGGGGGCGGCTGTGTGCCGCCGTTCTTCACGGCGCAGCCCGCGGATGACACGTTCTCAAACTGCAACCTGCTGCAGATGACCGTTGGTGCGGGCGGCTCAGCGCCATTGGTCTATCAGTGGTTCAAGGACGGGATGCCCTTGGCCAACGGCGTATCGGCCACGGGTTCGACGGTTGTCGGAGCTGACACGCGGCTGATCCGTGTGAACAACGCCAAGCCGGGCGACGCGGGCATGTACACGGTTCAGGTGACGGGTGCGTGCGGAGCGCCCGGAGTTTCCAGCATCGCGATGGTAACGCTGGACCCGACGGTGACGATCGCGCCGAACGACACGTGTGCCACGGCAGTGGGCGTGAGCGAAGGCGTGAACGTGCTTGGCACGGGCCAGGCCCCGTGCGGCGCATTCGAGGACGATGCACTGACCAGTTCGTGCGAGGTTTCCTCGAAGGATCTGTGGTACGTGTGGACACCATCGGCGACGGGCGCGTTCCGTCTGGAGACGTGCGGCTCCAACATTGACACGATTCTGAGCCTGTATGACGGATGCAACGGCGGCGAGTTGGCGTGCAACGACGACCATGAGGTCGGCCCTTCCAGCGGATGCTCGAGCACCCGCAGCCGTATCGCTTCTTTCAATGCCACGATGGGTGTGCCCGTGTACATTCGTGTCGGTGCCTTTGGCACTGGCACGTTGTCGAGCTCGGCGAACGTGAATCTCTCGATCTTTGCGGCCCCAACTGCGCCCGCGAACGACGAGTGCTCGAACGCCACGGCGGCGACGGTGGGCGCGAACGCGTTTAACACCACCGAGGCGACCAACGACTGGTTCGGCACTTGCAGCAGCGTGCTTGGCCGCGACGTGTGGTTTGTGTTCAACGCGCCGTTGAATGGCGACTTGACGGTCTCGACGTGCCCCGGCACGACGCTGAACACGGTGCTGAGCATCCACGACGGCTGCTTCGGCAACGAGCTGGCTTGCAACGACAACTTCTCGGGTATCGTGGGCTGCTCATCGACGCAGGCCCGGATCGAGAATCTTGCGGTGACGGCCGGCTCGAACACCTACATCCGCGTGACGGGCAACTCGCTGACGGCGTTTGGCGCTGGCACGCTGAACGTGACGTTCAATGCCGACTGCCCCGGCGACTTTGACGACAACGGCTCGGTTGATCTGCTGGACCTTCTGGCCTTCAACGCGGCGTGGTCGATGAACCTGGGCACGTCGGTGGTCGCTGGTACCAACGGCGACTACAACGAGAGCGGCACGGTGGATCTGCTGGATCTGCTGGCCTTCAACGCCGACTGGTCGTCGGCTCTCGGCTCGGCCTGCCCATAAGCGGCTTGGATTGCCCTCCTCGCGGCCGGCGCGTTCCTTCATTGTCCGCGCTGATCGCTCTGCCCCCCTCCTGTCACACGTCAGGAGGGGGGCGTTTGTTTTTGGACTTGTGGCACAGCGACGGCCCTGCACGGCAGCAGAGTTGCGGCGCAGCGCGAGTCAGTCGATCAGGGCCGCTGGCTCGGGCGGGGTGTTCGTGGCCGATTTGACGGCCGTTGGCGTAGCGCCCATCGGGCCAGAGAGGCTCAGCATTCGGTTGATGGCTTCGAGCGCGTGCGGGCGTGCGCCGGCGTGGACGCGGATGCGGTTGACGACCTTGCCCGCCGCGAGATTGTCGAGCACCCAGCAGATGTGCTCCTGGTCGATCCGGTACATGGTGGTGCACAGGCACTGACAATCGCTGAGAATCTGGGCGTGAACGCCGCGGGCATTGGCGGCCTGTGCCAGACGATTGACGAGGTGGACCTCGGTGCCGATGGCCCACTTTGAGCCGGGCTTTGCGGCGTTGATGCAGCGGATGATGTACTCGGTTGAGCCCGAGAGGTCAGACAGATCGACCACCTCCTTCGAGCACTCGGGGTGGACCAGCACCGTGGTGCGATCGCGCTTGGGCAGATCGTGCTCGGCGAGGCGTATCTGCTCGACGTGCTCTGGTCGGAAGAGTTTGTGTACCGAGCAGTGTCCGGCCCAGAGGATGACGCTGGTGCGGTCGAGGGATTCGGGTGTTAGCCCGCCGAGGGCTTCGCCCCGAGCGGCGAGCCGTGGGTCATAGACGCAGGTCTGCGAATGTGTGTCGATGCCGAAGGACGCGGCGGTGTTGCGGCCCAGGTGCTGATCTGGCAGGAAGAGGATCTTGATCT
>JBGSRG010000264.1:0-4406 GCA_041737685.1 Phycisphaerales bacterium
GCCGACGCTACCCGCCGACTCGCCGATCGCTTCCGCGCGGCCACCGACGGTCAAGCCGATGCCCGCTTCGCCGCCGATCCGCTCATGGGCTCCAAAATCGAGCGACTCGCCGAGTCCGTCGGCCTCAAACTCAGCGCCCCCGTCGCTTTCGTCGAACTGCCCAGCGTCGGTGGCGTCGCCGGTATGACCCAGCGCAAGTTCACGGCCCGTGCCTCCAACGCCGACCCCGCCGTGCTGCTCGAGTTTCTCATCAGTTCCCAGGACACCGGCAGTTACCCCGGTCTGGATATCTCCAACATCGTCCTCCGTCCCTCAGACACGCCCGGCAAGCCCGGCACCGGCCCGGGCAACACCGACGCGATCTACGACGGCGGCTGGAACATGCAGGTCGATTTCAGCAGATGGGAGCGCCGCTCGGGCTGAGAACGAATCACCCTCGGGCCTGTGCCCACACGTCCCCCATCTCGCCAATCGCACTCGCTCGTCCCCTCGCTCTGCATCGCTCCCCTGCCCCGCCAATCAACACGCTCAGCACTTCCCCTTTCGTCGTCGACCGACGCCGTGCCACGAGGATCGCCCGATGACCCACCGCCCACCCCATCATCACTCACGCGATCAAGCACCCGCGCTTCCCTCTCCCGCGCCCACCCTCCAATCCACTGCGCTTGTCGCCCTGCTCCTCGGCACGATCCTCCTCTCCGCCGCTTGCCACTCCACGCGCCCGCCCGAGACCTACACCCAGGTGCGCATCGACGAGTCCAACGCCGCCCGAACCGCCCTCGAACACGTCCGCGAAGCCGAGCGACTCGAGAAACTTAAGAAGAACGACAAGGCCATCGACGAATACCTCCAGGCCGTCGGCACCTACCGCGAACTCCCCGCCGCGTGGAACAACCTCGGCCGCCTCATGATGGAACGCGGCGAGCACAACGCCGCCGCCGAAGCCTTCCGCACCGCCGCCGACCTCTCCCCGGCAGACCCGCTCCCCGTCTACAACCTCGGCGCGCTCTGGGAAAAACTCGGCTGGCCCGACGACGCCCTGCGCTTCTACGGCGAAGCGCTCGCCCGCGACCAAAACCACCTGCTCTCACTCCGACGCTCGATCTTGCTCGACGTCAATCTCGGGCGTGCCAGCGATCAGACCGAAGCCCGTCTTCGCCGCGCTCTGCTCCTCGAAACCGACACTCAGTGGCGAACTCTGCTGCAAAGAGCACAGATCCGCCTCAAAGACGGCAGTATGACCGTCAGACACGGCGCCTGACAGCCTCTGAACCCGAATCGGCCAAAAAGTCCCCCACAAATCCCGATCATCCCGCCAACCACTCCGCGCCGGGATTTCTGTCAATCGCCCCGGAATCCGCCCCTCCAATCCAACCGATGCAGGTTCTGTGCCGTACAGACCCGTGCACATGGTGCAATCTCCCGGCCTGCGGTCCATCCTCGCCCATTCGCGAGCGTGTGGCATCATCCTCAGCACTGCTGCCCCTCAGCACTGATGAAATGTCCAGATTCGTTCATCGCGGCGTAACACCCCCAGACACTCTGCCTAACTCCCGACCCCACAACCGATCATGCACAACAAACCCACTACGTTCCTGCCGCTGGTTGCGCTGCTGGCCCTCCCGGCAACAACGCTGCTCGCGCAAGACTCAACCGCCAACACCCCCGGTCTGCCGGGCGACTCCATCGACGCCTATCGCGTGGGCGCAACCTCCGAGCAGTTCAACGACTACGTGCTCGACCTCGCGCCGCGCGCCAGTTCCTGGGGCCGAATCTTCGCCTTCGGCCCGCTCGCCAAGGCCAGCCGCTCCAACTCGGGCGGCTACTTCAGCCACATCGTCGCTTCGCAGGCCGCTTCGCAGCGTTGGTCGCTCCTGCCCTTCCCGCGCGCGTCATACGGCCAGTGGAACGCGCCGATGACCGGCATCAACAGCCAGAACAACAACGCACCCGCCTCGCTCCCAACCTCCGGCCTCTTCGGCCAGCAGTTCGGCGTCGCCTTCCTCGAGTTCGGCTGGGGCAACGACGGTGTCTTCGGCACCTCCGACGACGAGAACAACATCGTCGCCAACGTCGCCACCTTCACCTCCGCCCGTCCCAACCGCTTGCACGTCACCCGTGTCAACGCGCTGAGCAACAAACTCACCAGCGCCAGCGGCATGACCGCCTCGCTCGGCGTCGGCGGCATCGACGAGGCCGGATTTGTCCACGCTTACGCCGACGGCTACGCCTCCAGCGCCGCCACACGTCTGCTGCAGCGCAACCTCGTCCGCGTCGCTTCGCTCTCGCGAAACCCCGCGACCGTCAATCGCCTGCAAGAGAGCGGCTTCGCCGACACGCCCGCCTCGGCCAACGTGCGCATCAGCACCACCTCGATGACCGTCCCCACGATCATTTCCTCCCTCTTGCCCGCCGGTCCGCTCCGTCCGGTGCTGCTGGCGCTCGACTTCGCCTCCGATCTGGTCTTTGAAGGCTCCGCCGGCAACACATCTCTCAGCAAGGCCTATCTGCCCGGCGCTGCGGGCTCTGCTCGCGGCACACTCGCCTTCAACCCCTCTCCCTTCGCCGCCACTGGCGGCGCTGCCACCGTCGGCGTCGGCGCAAGCCTCGTCCGCACCGATTCCAACACCCGAACCCGCGGCGTCCAACTCTTCGGCGTCCAAGCGAACGGAACACCGACGAACCCGCTCCAGATCATCCTTCCCTCCGTATCGCCCTTCTTGGTCGATCCCGCCGACGGCTTCTCGCCCGGTTCCGCCTTCCCGCCGCTCATCACCCACCAGTTCACCAACTACGCCTCGCAGGTTCCCTTCCGCGGCGGCTCTGGCCAGGTCGCCACCGTCGTCCTGCCCAACGGTGATCTGCTCGCCGCCGCAGTTGTTGCCGCCAACGGCACCGGCTCAGCAACCCCGCAGACGCAAGACAACTACCTTGCCCTCGCTCGAATCACCCCCGCCGGCTCGGTCTCCTGGTCCGTTGCGGCCCACACCGGCAACGCAATGGGCTTTGCAGGCGGGCTTTCCAAGGCCATCTCCGGCGACTTCGGTGCAGACGGCATCCCCGGCACGTTCGATTCAGGTGAAGGCGACGGCATCGTCGACGCCACACCCATCGGGCGCATCGCCAAGGCCTCCGAAGTCTTTGCCAACACCACCACCGGCCCCTCAATCTCCTCACCCGCCTTCGACCGCGCAGGCAACCTCTACTTCTTCGCCACCGTCGCTCTCAACGGCGCTATGCAGACCGAGTTCGCCACGGCCCTCATTCGGGCCAACCGCGAGCCTTCCAACAACTCGTACCGTCTTGAAGTGCTGCTCAAACTGGGCGACGTGATCCAAGGCCAGAACTCGACCCTCAACTACCAGGTCCAGTACCTCGGACTCTCCGACGCCGACTCGACCGACTCAGGCTCCATCTACGCCTCTAACGTGGTGCAGGACCTCATCCCCGGCGTCAATCCCTCCACGCTCAACACACCCACCACGCCCACCTCGCTCGGCGCGCTCGCCTTCCGCGCTCGCATCGTCTACGACGTGAACAACGACGGCCTCTTCGTCGATCCCTCTGGCACCAGCGGCACCACCAGCCCCGACCAGGCCTACGACGTGGTCATGCTCGCCATGCCCCGCATCCGCGAGGGCGACACCAACCGCGACAACGCCATCGATCTCACCGATCTGCTCACATTCCTCGACGGCTGGCTCTCGGCTCTGGGCACCGTCAGCCCCACCTCCCCAGGCGACTACAACGCCGACGGCACTGTCGACCTCACCGATCTGTTGGCATTCCTCAACCCCTGGCTCGCCGGTCTCGGCACCTGATCGGCCTGAGGTCACCCGCAGACTGAAGCGAGCAAGCACGAAGCGCCGCCCCCGCTACGTCCGCACCCAACTCACGCTCGCCACCGCGATCGGCAGCAGCGCAATCACTGGCAGAAACGAAGAAAACCCCGCTGGCAAGCCCGGCACGGGCACCGCCGTCAACAGCACGCTGCCCATCAACGCCAGAATCCCAACCGGCGCACACTTCAGGCTCTGAAGCAGCATGTTCTTCGGCTCGCGCAACAGAAAGAACGGGATCGTGATCACCAGGCTCAGCACCCCGCTCAGCGCTGTGGCAATCCGGCCATACCGAACCCGCTGCAGTTTCTCGCGCATCTGCGGCTCCATCGACTGATTCTCAAGCAGCCTCCCAATCTGCAGCCACGACAGCGTCTGCGAATAGCGCTCGTGCCGCTTGGTAATCAGTTGCTCCGGACCCAGATCCGTCTCAATCTCAGACGGCACCGGCCCCGCATCCACCACCGACACACCGCTTCCAACAGGCGGCATCAACAGGCTCTGCACGCTCGCACCGCGAAGCACCCACGCGCCGCGCCCCTCTGCTCCCCCGCGCCACACCGCCCC
>JBGSRG010000271.1:0-5165 GCA_041737685.1 Phycisphaerales bacterium
GAGACGGCTGCATTCGCAGCGGTCGCGGTGGCCGCCGACGGACTCTCTGGCGCTGATCTTGAAGAGCTTCTGGCCCCGATTGCGCTCTACCCGGATCCGCTCTTGGCGAACGTGCTTGCGGCGTCGTGCTATCCCGATGAACTCTCGCAAGCCTCCCGGGGTTCTGGCAACGCGTCGGACTGGGAGCCATCGGTTCAGGCCGTTGCCAAGATTCCTGACGCACTCAAGATGCTGACCAGCCACCCGGAGTGGACCAAGGCGGTTGGAGAGGCCTTTATTCTGCAATCGCCGGACCTCATGGCCGCTGTGCAGCGCTTGCGTGCCCGTGCATACGCCAACGGAGCCTTGAAAACCACACAGCAGCAGATTGTGATCCCGCAGAATGACACCATCATCATTCAGCCCGCCCAGCCCGAAGTGATCTACGTTCCCTCGTACCAGCCCAGCGTTGTCTACGTCGACAATCAAGACGACAATGCCGCTGCGGGAGTGATCGGGTTCGGATTGGGCATCACCGCTGGGCTGATCATTGCGAACAACGTTGATTGCGATTGGGGGCACGGCGGTTGTTGTTATGGCTGCGGATGGGGGCATGGCCACGGCGACGTGGACATCAACATCAATAACAACCAATTTAACAACAACCAGATCAACAACATCAATAACAATGGCAACTCTTGGAAGCCAAACCAGACCAAACTCGGGAACGACATCAGATCTGGGAACGCGACTTCGCTGAACAGTTACAAAGGCATTGGGACAGGCCAATGGACTGGCGCTGCGGTTCCAAACCGATCGACCAATGCGGTGCCCATCGCACGGACGGCGGCTCCCAGACCTTCGCAGACCGCAGCGACTCGCAGTAACGGATATGGCGCTGCGAGCGCACCCGTCAGGCCCCAAGGGCAGAGCACGTATCGTCCCGAGAGCATGAATCGACCTCCTGCGCAAAGGGCCATGCCCTCTGTTCCACCCACCTCGCAGCGATCGTTCGAGCAGCCGTCCGGCGGCGGTTGGGATTCCTCCAGCCGCTCCGCTCCTTCACGCTCGTATCCGAGCGCTTATGGCGGCGGAGCAGGGAGCGGTTCAAGCCGGTCAGCCTCTCGGGGCAGTAGCAGCCGAGGATCTCATTCCCGCGGCGGGCGTGGGCGCTGATTGTCTCCGGTGCGAGCATGCACCGCCGACAAACCAGCGAATCGCTTGACCACTCCAAACCCTCCGAAAGCTCCCGAGACTTCTCTATGATCCGCACTTGTCCACGATTCGCATCGCTCGCGACCTGTACGCTCGGCCTGTTCACGCTTTGGGCGCTGGCTGGCTGCGCATCCGATTCGAGCGCCACCAGCCATCACGGCCCGATCAGACAACTCTCGTTCGATACCCCGGAAGATGCCGCGGCGGCGCTCGCGTACGCGGCGTCGATCGAGGATCGGGCGTACTCGCTTTCGCTCTTTGGTCCCGAGCTCGGCGAACTTTCCAGTGGAGACGCTTCCGTCGATGCGTATGAGCGCAAGTTGTTCGCCGCCGCGATCCAACGCAAACGCGAGCTGCAAACCAACACTGACGGTTCGGTAGACATTCTGATCGGCGAGAAGGCGGTTGCCTTTCCCATCCCCATCGTTGAAGTAAGCGGCCGTTGGATGTTCGACACGCCTGAAGGCGTCGATCGTCTGACAGATATTCGTGTTGGCTACAACGAACTGAAGACCATCGCCGCGTTGCGCGGGATTTACACCGCGCAGGATCAGTTCCGCAACAACGACGCCGACGGTGACGGGAAGCGTTTGTATGCCTCGCAGATTCTGAGTTCGCCCGGTAAGAAGGACGGGTTGTACTGGCCCACTGGCCCCAACGAGCCCAACTCACCCTTAGGCGCTTTCTACACCGAAGGCGAAGTTCCGAGCAGCGAGCGACTCGGCTATCACGGCTACTTCTATCGCATGTTGAGCACCGCAGCGCAGACGGCGGGCAGCGGACCAAACGACATTGGTGCGCCCGTGAATCCGGGGTATCTGGTGATCGCGTATCCCGCGGTCTATGACCAGACAGGGATCATGACGCTGTACATGAGCGACGACGGCCGTATCTATCAGAAAGATCTGGGACCCGCCGCGACCAGGACGGCCGGAACGATGTCGGTGATGTCGATCAATCTGGGCGATGGCTGGTCGATCACGCACGACTGACTGGCTTGGGAGCGGGCTGGTGGTTGCTCTGGCGAGCGAACGCGGCGTCCGATAAGGGCGCAATCGTTATAACCGTTTATCTGAGAAGCACTTATGCACCATCAATCCCTCGGTAGGGCTTGAAGTGCGTGCTTGCGCGGCCACACTTGGGGTGTCTCGGCCGTTCGCCCACTCGCCTCTAACCCTTTGTCTTGCCGAGACTTCGGTCATTGCGCATGGATCGCGCGCTGTTAATCTCCAGACCCGACCGATGGTTGCACGCGTGGAGCGTGGCGTGGTGGCGCGCGCGTGTGTCTGAGCGGTTGCTCGGTGAGCGGGCGAGGCACGCCACATCTTCGTCTGCGAACAAGAGTCAGGGTTTGCCTTCGCGATTGTGCGAGTGCGTTGTGGTCTGCGTGCTTGCACTGCTGGGCCTGATGCCCGCGATGGCGTTGGCCGAGCCGACCGAGTTTCCGATTGTGTATTCGACGACGACCTCGCCGCCGCAAGTGAAGCGTGCGGTGTTGACGTATGACCCGTCGCCAGCGGGCAATGCGCCAGCGAGCGCGGTGATCGGCGCATCGAGCACGATTGCGACGCTGCCGATCGGCTTCGGCGGCGGCGCAGCCGGCGCGGCGGATGGATTGGTGATGCGAGGGGACGGCACGATCTTTGTTGCGACGCGCAACTCGAACATTCATCGCGTGGACCCGATGTCGGGCGCGGTGACATTCTCGATCGCTTCGCTTGCTTCAGCGACGCCCGCGCCGCCCATTGCGGGCTTCTTGCGGATGGACCCATCGAACTCGGAGCTGTGGGTGCCGGGTGTTGATGGACGCATCGCACGCGTTCCGATCGCCATGCCGCTGCGGCCGGGAGTATCGCATCTGGTGACGGGCGATGACACGATCCTGCATGGGCTTGCGTTTGTGGGTGGCACCGATCGTGCGCTTTACAGTTCGCCATTGGGCGGATCGGGCGGGCTGACCGGCTCGATCGGTCTGCTGGACACCACCACGTTCGCGACGACGCGTCTGCTGACCGACCTTCCCGCTGCAGCAGCGAGTGTGCCGGGTGTGCCCCTACAGCGCACGAGCGTGCTGATCTTGGACCCGCTGACGGGCAACGTGCTCTTGATCGGTCAGCGGCGGATCACGCAGATTGCGCTGGATTGGTCGAGTTCGCCGGCGAGCGCGACGGTTGTTTCTGACCGCGATGTTTCGACGCAGTTGGGGAGCGCTCGGTTGATCGCCGGCACGGTGGACGGGAATGGCCGGCTGATCTCGCTTACCTCGGACGGGCGTGTGCTGCTTGTGGACTACTCGGTGAGCGAGCTGGTGAACTCGGGCAGCGCGGTGGTGCGTGTTGTGGCGCTCGAACCAAACTTGGGCAATCTGGTGCCGCTGTCGGGACCGGGCTCGATCCGCACGAGCGGCAAGTTGTGGGCGAGCGGTGGGTTGGCGAACGCCTTTGACGGCGGCTTCGACGAACGCAACGGTCAGTTGTCGATTGTGAGTTCCAATCCGGCGTTTGGTGCCGAGGCTCGGACGGCGGACGACTTTTATCTTGAGCCGGACGCTGTGTATCGCATCGACACGGTTCGCGCGACGATGTTCTCAAGCGTGCCGCTGGCGCCCACGCCGCGGGCCAGGGTTGAGGTGTACACCGATTGCGACGGCTCGCCGGGGGACTTGATCTACACGGCGCAAGCGACGGTGACGGAGACCGGGACGACCTTCGGCGGTTTGCGTGTGCTGGGTGTGGTGGCGCAGACACCGGACTTGTGGCTTTCGAGCGGTGCGGGCGGAAGAACGTACTGGCTGAGCGTTGCGGGTGTGGCGGATTCGCTGACGAATCCTGCGCCGTGGTACTGGGGCACTTCGGGCGAGCAGCGGGTGATGGGCTCGGCGGGTCGGTTTCGTTCGGCGTCGCTGGGATATCCGGAATGGACGAGCACGAGCGAACTGCCGTGCGGATGCTCGGACTTTGCCTTCAAGATCGAGGGCAAGCGCTGCGACACGATCCAGGACAATGGTGGACCCTTGCCGCTGAGCGAGGTTGTTGGCGCGGGCGGTCTGCCCGGCTCACCAAGCCTGCGACACAACGCCGACACGAGCACGCAATCGGCCGATGACTTTGTGGTTGCGCTGCACAGCGAGTCGCTGGTGTGTTATGCACGGGCGCGGATCTACACCAACTGCAACCCGATCGTTGGCGGCTTTGAGGTGTACGAGACTCGTTGCGGACTGCCGTCGGACGTGCTCACGCAGCCTCGATTTACAGCGCCCTTCTCCCGGATCACGCCGGTGGAAGAGGTGATCACCTATCAGGGCGAGACGCTTCTTGCGTATGACGTGGAAGCGTTTGATCTGGCATGGCTGCTGCCCGGCGGGCGGAGTTACTCGCTGAGCGTGGTTCTGACAGGCTCTGGCTCGCTGCGGCAACGGGCGCTGTGGGCGTTCTCGTATGACTGTTACGAGCCAACGTGTCGCGTGCAGCACAGTCAGGCCGTGGTGAAGGGTGCATCGCTGGGTGCGCCACAGTGGAAGGCGCTGAGCCAGACGCCGGTGTCGGCGGGTGTTCGGCGAGATTTGTCGTTCTATCTGGCTGGTCGGAAGTTGAATCGGGGTTGCCCGGAGCCGAATCTCAACGGGACAACCCCCCCCACGCCGCCGCCACCTTCTGGCTGTCTGGGAGATTTCAATCGCGATGGGGTGGCGGATCTGCTTGATTTGTTGGGCTATCTGGATGTGTGGCTGGCGGGGTGTCCGTGACTTGATTGCGACCACCCGGTCCGCAGGTGTGTGTCGGAGGAAGGGGTCGGCAAAGGTCAGAGCAAAGCCGCCGCGAGCAGAGCGATCACTCGGCAGCGGTTGCAAGTTCTCGCACAAACGAGCCGGCAACGCCTACAACGAGCTGACGGTCTGAAGCGCTGCCGCCGCCGCGCGGCGTTGATTCGCTGGCTTCGCTCAGACGACGGACCAGAGCGCTGCCGACGAT
>JBGSRG010000161.1:0-4615 GCA_041737685.1 Phycisphaerales bacterium
GCTGGCACGCCAGGTCGCCGGTGCCCGGCGCAGTACAACGCGCTCTGCGGCACCAACAACACACCTAAACCATTCTCACGATTCGACTTACGTTGTCAAGAAGTGTTTTGCCCTTCGACACAGAACAGGACCGAAAATGCCGCAGCGCAAACACAATCCGTAAGAAATCGATCCCCGCACCATCGCTTTGTTTGCGCAGCGTCCGATAGCCGAGCGACCTGCGCTATGGCCGAACGGACGACGCTCAGCCGCCGCATCGAGTCTTCGCCGTGCCGTCAACCTCTCGCAGCGACCGCCCCCAGATAGAAAAACTGCCCCAGCCCGGCGGTGAAAACCAGACACCCCCACAGCGCATGCTCCAACCACGTCAACGCCAGACTGCGATATCGCGCGTACGACACCGCGAAGAACGCCCCACCAGCCAGCGTCAGCACCACGCCGATCCAGTGCTTGAACAGGATGTGCATGAAGCCAAAGAGCACCGCCGAGAGGATGATGGTAGCGACGGTCGCCGTGACGTCTCCGCTCCCGCGCTCGGCCCCGCTTCGGTGCCGGCCACTGTTCCGATCCTCGCCTTCAACAGCATGAACCTCTGCACCAGCCGATTCACCGCCCTCGAAGTCGTCATCATTCCCGTGCATCGACGCCAGGCCCAAACGCTCCAGGATTCTCAGCATCAATGGCTCGTAGCGATGAAAGAAGAACGCCCGCCAGATCACCTCTTGCGGATAGACGCTCGCCAGCGGATAGCCCACCATCACAAAGGCCCAAAGCGCCGGTCGCTCCCGTGGGAAGTTCAAGAACAGATCTGGACGAAACAGCCACACTCCAAGCACCACCAGCCCGCCCAGCGGCACAAACACCAGCACCGCGCGGCGCACACCATGCCAGAACCCCGCTCGATTCCAGAGTTGCCGTCGATCAAAGGTGCGATCAGCACACAGCACCATGACACACACCCCGCCCACCAACCACAGCACCGGGAACAGGATCGGCGCCATGCTGCGAGTCGGCACGTACAGCGTGAGCGCTAGCGGCCCAGCCACAAACAGCACCACCAACTCAACGGCGCGTGCGACCAGTCCGCCGCGGCCAATCGCCCGGGCGCGCTGTTGCAACATCGACGACGAAGACTTCATGCGAGCAGAACGTAGCCCCCACGCCCGAGCACGGCGGGACAGGCGTCTTGCGCGCCAAGCAATCTCCCGTGGGACCGGCGTTCCGCCTGTCCGTTCTTGCTTCATTCAACTCACATGCAAGCCCCAGAATCAGCCAAGCACCGAGCACATCACCGGCATATCAGGCAGCGCTGGTGTGAAGCAGCGGTCAGCGGATAAATGCGCCCAGCGTGCTCCGAGTTTGGCGGAGGTGCTCAGAGGGCGCCATAGCTGCTCTCACGTACACGGCGTGCCCAGGTACGTTGTCCAGCAACCCAAGAACTCCAGCAGGTCCAGCAGATCGACCGTGCCATCGCTGTTCACGTCGCCCAGCGTTCCCGCTGGGACGCTCTGGCCCAGATTCGCGCTCCAGTCGGCGTTGAACGCGAGCAGATCCAGAAGATCCAGAACGTTGTCGTCCGCATAATCGCACGCGCGGCACTCGGCGTCCTGACAGTCGTCGATCAGGCCGTCGCTGTTCTGGTCGAGCGATGGCGTTTCGAGAATGTCCAGCGTGTCCAGCACGCAGTTGCCGTTGCAGTCGGTCAGCAGTGCAAAGCGGTACGCGGGTGCCTCAGCCGGATCGCTGGCACAACTCAGCGGCCACACCACCTGCGGTGTGCCCGCAACGTCGCGGCTCAGGATCGCGTTCTCGCCGCTGCGCGGCACAACGCGATAGCGCAGCCGTGCGGGGTCTTTCGCTGAGGGATTGGACTTGCGGATCACCAGCGCTCGCCCGCCCTCAGCGGGGTTTGTTGACGGACTCGCCGCGAAGATGAGGCTGGCGTCTTGCCAGCCGCAGTCGTCGTTGTCCATTGTCGCTTCGATGCTGATGGTTTCCATCCATGTCGCGAGCGTGTCTTTGGTGATCGGGCCGTAGGAGCGGATGACGACGGGCTCGTCCCGTCCGCAGTCGGTGTTGGTTGAATCGAAGATCGTGGCCAGCGAAGCGCTCGGGTCGTTGTGGATGGGCGTGCAGGCCTCTTCGTGGAGTTGGAAGGGCGCGAGGCCGATCGAGCCGCCGCCGAGTTGCGAGGGCAACTGCGCGTACCGACCGTGGTAGTTGGTGGTGGGCGAAGCGGGGATGTCGATCGTCGAGCCGCCGGTGCCGATTCGGACCTGGCCGTTCCATGCGCCGCCAACATTGTTGGCGTTGATGATGATCTGGCCCGCGAGCGTGTCGGCGGGTATCTCGATATCGCCGTTGAGCGTGCCGCCGATGCTCAACGTGCCACCAATCGCGACCCCGCCAGTGAGGATGACGTTAGAGGTTGCCGGAAGGCTGCCCGTGAGTCTCACAACGCCCTGAATCTCACCGTCGATTACCAGATCGTTCAGCGAGATTGAAGTGCCCATTGCCACGCTCGGCCCGATCTCGATCACCGCGCCCGGGGCGACATCGCCGTTGATGGTCATGGGTCCGCCAGAGCCCTTCGGAACGATGATCGCACCTGAGGCACTGACCGCTCCGACGCTGAAGTCGGTGTCGCGGAACGGATCATTGGGTTCTGGGAGGGTCATCGGCCGATCCGTCGCGATTGAATCGATCTGTATCGTGCCGGTCACCTCGCCCAACACCGTGATCGGCGTGAGGGAAGCGAAAGTGGCGATGTACTCCCCCGAGAGGTCTCCATCAACCTCAACGCCGTAAGTCTCTGGCAGAATCGCGGGTACGGTGCTGCCGAAGAGCCAGACCGACTCGCGGCACTTGACGCGACCGGCGAGGTTGCCAGTGACCTTGAGATAGCGAAGATTGCCGAGCGTTGTGCCCGCGTCGCGGCTGATGTCGATGTTGCCATAGATGTTGGCGGCCGAGATTCGCGAAACATCCCCCCTTGCTTGTACCTTGGTCTGTCCGGCGGCATCCACACCGAGTGATGAATTGCCAATGTCGCCGGAGATGTCGAGCGTGCGAATGAAACCGGTGTCGGTCCCGGTCTGAACGTCGATATCGCCGAGCAAGTGGCCGCCGCCGGCGGTTTGCAGAAAGACCAGATTGGCCGAAACACCCGACGAACTTGCTTTGACGAGAATGTCGGCAGTGACATTCCCACCCGCTCGGATCGACTCGATCCGGTGCGCCTCAATTTGTCCGCCACGGGTGCTACCTGTCGAGCCGACATTGCCTTGCCCGTCGGAAACATCCCGTTGAGTTTCAATTGCCTGAATGACCAACTCGCCCGAACTCTGATTGCTCATGAGCACCGACCCAAGCCGCAGGAGGCGGCCGTTGCCCTTCGGACGGACGACGAGCTTGGCGACCTTGTTCGGGCCGGAGGTGGCTTGATAGACACGGACGGTGATCGACTCGATCGTGATATCTTCCGGAGACTGCACAACGACGACAGGAATGTCATCCGGGTCTGCAGAAGTCGTCGGCCGAACATCGATCGTGATCGTGTAAGGCCCACCGGAATCATCTGCTGGGTTTGTAGTAGAAGTGAAGAGGCTTGCCGTTCCAGTCAGCAGCACGACCTCGGGTTGGGCACCGCCCAGAGCACGGCCGCACATCGCGCAGAGAATCAAAGTGGTGATCGCGAAACAGTACCGTAGCATCTCTCTCTCCTCATTGTCGTGAGCGTGAACAATACGACCAGCAGGCCAAATGCACTCGGAGCAGGGACACTTGAAGCTAATCGAATGCCATACCTCGATTGAATCGGACCGGCGCTCACCCAAGTATCGATAAGTGCGCTACCCGAACTGTCGCCCAACTCCGAACCCAGCACAAATCGGATGCCGCTTTGAATGAGTCGCTCCGTCCATTCGCTCTGACTCCCCGATCCGTCGAGCAATCCCCACGGCGACTGCACCGCCGGGTATTGGCCCACTGGCGCGAAGTACAGGTTCTCGATGCCCGTGTTGGTCTGGCCGCCGTCCTCGGGCAACCCGGAGATCGGCGACGAGTTGCTCGTCGTCGGGTAGCGCCAGTATCCCTCTTGATCCTCCCCGTAGCGATGCGGGTCGTAGTACATCCCTTTCGCCCACTCGGACTCGTTGGGAATCCAGAACCGCGCGCCGGGCGAGCGCTCGGCTTGATCTTGATAAATCCCAAAGTCGCCGTGCGCGAAGGTGGACGTGTCGTAGGCCCCGCTCTCGAAAGCCCACGCTTCGAGCGACTTGCCGTTGTGCAACCAGTTGCAGTAGCGCATCGCCTGCCGGATGGAGACGTCCGCCGCGTGCTGCTCGAACCCCGGCACTACGCTCCAGGTTCCGGTCTGTGCGGGCTGCTCGAAAATGAACGAACCGGCAAGCCCTGCGCGATCGAAGGTTGTCGTTGGTGTGAAGTGGGGATAGAAGGCGTTGACGAACTCGACCCACTGACCGCTGGTGATCTCCGTCCGGGTCAGCCGGTACTCGTACGCGACTGCGCCGAGGATGCCGGGGTCTCGGGCCGGCGCTTCGGTGAGATTGGTGCCGCGATTGCCCGGCGAGCCGATGGTCCGCCAGTCCAGCCC
>JBGSRG010000277.1:0-4886 GCA_041737685.1 Phycisphaerales bacterium
TCGCCCGGCCCTGGCGCGTACGCCGACCAAACACAGAAGCGGAGAGAGAGGGATTCGAACCCTCGATAAGGGCCAAAACCCCTATGACGGTTTAGCAAACCGTTGCCTTCAGCCGCTCGGCCATCTCTCCGACAGGGCGGAGTTTATGCCTGACGGTCGGTGCTCGCCATTGCCATTGATCCACGATTGATTGGCGAGCGATGACGGGTCAGATCGCGTGCGTGCGACCAGGGATCGCGGCGGTGAGTGATCAATACTTGCCAAAATGAACGAACACCGACGTCTTGCCGGTGCTCGTTCGAGGGGACCCAATGATTCGTGCCGCGGTCTGGCCCGGGGTGGAGGGAAGAGGGGGAATGGAGGGGAGGAAGGTGTCGGCCTGTGTGTGTCACGCGGGTGTGTCGTCCGCGTTCAGGTCGCAACCCGCCTGTTCCTCTCCATGACCCCCGCCCCCCTGCCCGCCATCGCATTCGCGCTAAGCCAGGGCGTGTGTGAGGTCGGGTGAGCGATGAGGCTTACTCGGCGCTGTCGTCGGCGTGCGACGAGTGGCCGCCGTTTTTCTGTTCCAGCAGTTTGCGCAAGTACTGGTTCTCGCGCCGGGTGGCTTCGAGATCGAAGACCAAGTACTTGATGCTTAGGCGGAGATAGTCCAGCGATTCCTGTAGTTCGCCCACGGTCTTGCGCATCCGCTGGTGCCGATCGCGTGTGTCCGAGGCGAGTTGCTGCAACTGATCGCGGGCCGGCTGCGGCAGCGAGTCGAGTTGCTGCATCAGATCGCTGAGTTTGCTCTGGAACTCTTGCTCGTTCATGGTCGTCTCCGCTTCGTGTCTTGGTTCTCCGAAGGCGACCATTCCGGTCGGACCAACGGGTTGAGCGACATGCGGTCGCCAACGCCAGAACAGGAAACAACGACCATGCCCGGCGGCGAAACACGGTCTCGGCGGACCGGTTTGCGCTGTGCCAGCGGGGTTCTCAGACGCGCAGCGCCGTCGCCAACCGCATCTGGGGCCGATTGGCCACGGACTTATCGCACTTTCCGCCCTTCGAGCGGACGGTGCGGGTGGTGATGGTGGTGCGGGGCGTTGACGGAGTTCAACGCAGGGTGTCGAGCCGGCGCAACGCTTGTTGCAGCGAGGCGGGCGCCTTTCGCAAGGCGGCCTGCAGGCCCGTCGCGTCGGCCTTGCGATAGTCCTGGACGAGTTTCTTGAGGTGGGTGTCGCGGACCACGGTCCACTGTTGGAAGTAGCGTTCGAGTTCGTGCCGGTTGAAGCGGCTCATCGGATCGGCCAGGCCGGTCTGAATGGCGGCCCAGTCGAGCAGGCCGCGACCGCTTGGCTCGAAGCGGTAGAGCCGGACCGTGGCCTCGAATCGCTGGGCCAGCGAGGTGAACGGATCGCGGGCATCGTCCGAGAGCCGCAACATCGCGGCTTTGGCGTCATCGGCGTCCATTTTCGCCGAGAGCGGATCGTCCAGCGTGTCTGAGGATGTTGAGGCGTGGGCGTTGAGCAGGCCGGGGTGATCCTCAGCGGAGACCAAGTTGGCAAAGGCGGTGGAGATGGTCTTCACACCCGCACGCTCAAAGCGGATTGTGAGGCTCTGGCACGCTCGGCCCTCGTGCATGGTGCCGGTGGCGATGGTGACCAGACCCGCACCCCACTCGGGCTTGAGCGTGTGAATCACCCGATCGCCGAAACTCCACTGCCTGGTGGTCATAAGCAAAACGCAACGTCCTTGAAAGGTCCCCAACCGCCCCAAACCTGTATCTGCCCCCGCCTCCCAACCAACTCAGCCCGCCCCGCACGCCCATTCAAACACATTCTGCAATCGCTGGCCATTGGGTCCAAGTATGCCTGATCGGTGTGCCTGGCGTGTCGGGCGTGAACCAGAACAACCGGCCGCTCCGACCATGAATCTGGGCATGGGTGACCTCGAAGCCCGGCGGCACGCTTTCGTACCTCGATGCTTGTGGTCCGTTTCCCGCACCCTGCCAGCCCGCAAGCCCGTTCAGTAGCCCGCCTTGGGCACTGCCCAGCGGTCGTTGCGGTTCGTGTAACGATAGACACGCCCGCCAGCACTCACGCTGACGAGGGTGTTTGAGATCGTGATTTCGGCGATTTGGCGCAGATCCGCACACTTTGCGGGTTTTGGGCGAGAGCTTCGTGCCAGCCCCTTCGGCCCCCCGTCCCACCCGGACCGCCCGTGCCCGCCGCCGGCACCCACCCGGGCTGTCGAGCCGGCCTAACATCCCCTTCGGCCCAACCGGAGCCCGGCACGGGATTCGCACCGTCGGGTCCGTCGAGCCAATCAGGAGCACGCCCTTCATGATCGAAGCTCTCAAGAGTGATGAGATCGCCCACCGCTTCGGCGGCCGCTTCAAACTCTGCGCGTTGATCCAGAAGCGCCTGGTCCAATTGATGGACGGCGCTCGGCCGCTGGTTGATCGTAACGGCCGGTCGGACCTTGAGTTGGTGATCGAAGAGATTACCCAGGGCAAGGTTGTGCTGGAGTTTGATCCAACCGGCGATGCGAACCCCGCCAAGTTTTTGCCGCCGAAGTCGCCCTTGCTCAAGGGCGAGCCGATCGAGGACTGAACTCGGACGATTCCATGAGCACGCAAGGCCTGGTCAACGCACGCATCTTTGTCGGTGTCTGCGGCGGGATCGCCGCGTACAAGTCGGCCGCGCTGGTTTCTCGACTGGCGCAAGCCGGGGCACAGGTTACTGTGGCGATGACGCCCGGCGCGACGCGGTTTGTCGCACCCTTGACGTTTCAGGCGCTCTCGGCGCGTCCGGTGTACACGTCGGCGTGGGAGCACGTGGAATCGAACGATCCGCAGCACATCTCGCTGGCTCGCGGGCTTTCGTGCGCGGTGGTGGCCCCATGCACGATGGACTGCATGGCCAGGCTGGCACAGGGCCGAACTGAGGACGTGGTGTCATTGATTCTTTCTGCGGTAGATCGTGCCAAGACACCCGTCATTCTCGCCCCGGCGATGAACAGCGTGATGTGGGCCCAGCCGTCGACGCAGCGCAATCTGGCCACGCTCGTGGCCGACGGATTCTCGATCGTGGGGCCGGGCAATGGCTGGCAGGCTTGCCGGGAGGTTGGGCCGGGCCGCATGAGCGAGCCGGACGAGATTTTCGATGCGATTGTGGGGTCGATGGCACCGGGGCCGGTGTGATTTCGATGGATCGATGGACGAGCCGCGAATCGCGCACAGACCATGCGATGTTCACTCGTTGATCACGCCGCCGAATGCTCGCCACTGACGCGCTTCACTGGCCAAAGCTTTGCAGCATCGTCCGCGTCTGCGCGAGCACGGCATCCACGCTGAGCCACGTCATGGGCGATGGCCGGAACGATGTGCCCGATGGTTGCGATGGTGAGGAAGATTGCGGTGGCACGGGCGCGAGCGCACAGAACCGCCCGCCGGTGGTTGACCACACTCGCGGATCTGTTGGCCCGTAGAGGCCGAGCGTCGGCACGCCCAGCTGGCAGGCCAAGTGAACAGGTCCGGTGTCGGCACCGACGAAGAGTCGGGCGTGTTTCGCCGCGGACGCGAGTTCGGTGAGGTTCCAGATCACGCGGCCGTGGAGATGGTCGAAAGCGGCGCGGTCGGCGGTGTCCATTCGTTCGGCCTCGACCTCGCCCGCGATGACTTCGACTTTGTGACCGGCAGCGCGGAGCGACGTTGCCCAGTCGGCCCAGCGGTTGATCGGCCATTGCTTCTGGCGCGAGCCAGCGCCCACGTGTGCGATGATCGGGCCGTCTGGGTTATCTCGCCGCGGCACATCGCATCGAGCCAGCACGCCGAACCTCTCCCAGACCTGCTGTCTCGAAGCACTGCCCGGCGGTCCAACAGAGCGCACCTCGGCGGTGGGCATCAGCCGACGAGCGTTGCAGAACCATGTTCGACCGCCTTCGGTGGTGTCGTCGGCGACAAAGTTCAGCACAAGGTCGATGGGAGGGCTTGGAAGCGTGTGCGGCGAGGTCGGCGTGGCCGCCGGGGCAATGCCGAATGTGGATGCCGAATCTGGTGGTGAGTTGGAAGGGGCATCACTTTGCGGCACCCACATGTTGTTCCATCGCGGCGACTCGGCATCCTCCCATTCCACAGCCTGCGATTCCTTGACGAGCCTGCCCCGCGACGAGGTGGTGACGATTCGCACTCGCCAGTTCAAGCCGATGAGCGCCCGCAGCAGCGGCCAGAGAAAGACAAAGTCACCGAGTGCACCGGCGTGAACCACCATGCAGGTGCGCAAAGGTAGATCAGACGCGTCGAAGTCTTCATTTCTGATGGGGATCACTCGGTGGGCTCCCCCGCGCTGTGGCTCGGCCGATCGACTTCGGCGCGGGTTGCTGCACGCTGTTCGAGCGATCGAGCCCTTGCGAGACTGATGCCAAGTTCCGCTGCGGCCTCGTTTAGCGTGCGCGGCATCGACTCGGTCTGATCGTTTGCCCATCCCCACCGCCATCCCACTCTCAGTCGCAGCAAGCGACTTGCCAGGCCATCGCGGGCGTCGGGGCGAGGTTCGCCGCCTTGCCCGGCAGCGCAGACCCACGCTTGCAGCGCCTGCGATGGTGTCACAGCGCTGTGCCATTCGCAAACATGATCGGCGACGCCGAGCAGTCGCACGGAGTGGGCGGGATCACTTTGCTTTGCAGCGCGAGGGTTGGGCTCGGCGCCAGCGGCGAGCGTGTCCGCATCATCAGCTTGCGCCCAACCCGAGTTGGTTTCGATCTTCCTTGCGATACGCCGGCGCTCCACACCATCGAACGCTTGCTGGCCGGTTGTCGACCACGCCGCGAGCGCGCGGCCGAGACTCAGCCCGACGGGCGCGGCGAGCCTACCACCCTTGAACGGGTCGAAGCGGTCGGTGCCGATC
>JBGSRG010000281.1:0-2185 GCA_041737685.1 Phycisphaerales bacterium
GTGGAGGGCGGCCGCAATGAGCCAACCCTGTTCGTTTGGTCGCTCGCTGCGACGTCGGCGTGCTTTCGCAACGTTTCTTGTGTTGTGGGCGATGGGTGTCGCCGCGCTCACGCTGGTTGCGGTGCAGACCGCAGCGTTGCAAGAGTCGAATGGCGGTCGGATGACTGCGGCTCGAACGCGTGCGTACTGGGCAGCGCGAGCCGGGGTTGAGTCGCAGATCGCTGCGCTCTCAGCGGCGACGCTTCAGCCCGATCCGAGTTCGGCGACGGCGCTTTCGGGCGAACTGGAGGCCGCGGCGACGGGCGAGTGGGAGGGCGTCAGGTTTGAGGTGGCTCACGACGCACGCACGGCCAGAGTGCTTGGCGCTGCGGACGCGAACGCCAAGTTGAACATCAACGTTGTGACCAAGGCCGATCTGATCTTGCTGCCGGACATGGACGATGCGATCGCCGATGCGATTCTTGACTGGATCGACGGCGACGACGAGCCTCGCGAGTTTGGCGCTGAGATTGGCCAGTATTCGGGCCTAGCACATCCGTTTACGCCACGAGATGCACCGATGCGTTCGCTGCGCGAGTTGGAGATGGTGCAAGGCTCGCGTGCTGAGTTTGTGCGCGGTGAGGACTGGAACCTGAACGGCTTGCTGGACGTGAACGAGGACGATGGCTCGGTGTCGATGCCGGTGGACAGCGCCGATGGAACGCTGGACAACGGTTGGAGCCGCTGGCTGACGGCGGAGAGCTCATCTGGGCCGGGCTGGGGGCGGAGCGGGCAGGTTCGGTTAGATCTCACGCTGGCGAGCGATGCTGATATCGCGCAGCGTTTGAGCGTGGAGTCGTCGCAAGCGGTGGCGATTGTGGGCGCGGTGCAGAGCGACGCGTCAATCACTCTGGCCGATTTCATCCGGACGGATCTTGGGCAACTCTCGACGGGCCAGGCGGGTGGAGCGACGCTGCTTTCTGGGCGTGGTCCGGCGGTGCGGTCGTTGTCGCGCGAACAATTGGCGGCGTTGCTGGATGAGTGTTGGATCGGCGATCCGCTGTCGCCGCCGGACCCGAGGGCGACCAACACAGGCAAAGTGAACATCAACACGGTGGACGAGGAGACTCTGGAGTACGTTTCGGCGATTTCTGCGGGGGTGCGCGACGGATTGGTGCTCGAACGGCAATCGCGGTCGGGCGGGTTCGTTTCACTGTCGGATTTGCTGGATGTCCCATCGATCAGCAACGCGGTGCTGGCTGATCTGTATGAAGTGCTCGACGTTCGATCGCAGACGTTTGTGGTGACGAGCCGCGGCACGGACGTGGGAACGGGGCTGAGCGTGGAGATGGTGGTGGTGATCGATCGGTCAAGGCTGCCGGTGGAGATCAAGTCGGTGATTGTGCGATGAGCGTTGGGGGCGAAGGGTTTGCGGCGATTGGCGGTGCCGGGTCGGCGTCGGGCTGGGGGTGGGGGTGGGTGTTTGTGGTCCGGTTGGTCGATCGGCCGATGCAGAGAGTGGAAAGGCGTTTGACGCGAGCACCATGAGCAAAGCGCAGGGCCAAGTTTTGGGTGATCGGGCAGCGCATTTGGCGGAAGGTCTGCGCTCGGATGGTGAGCGCGCAGATGGTCAGCGAGAAGTGGGTAGCCGTGGGATGGCTTCGGGGCGGACGGCGTGGCGGCGGCTTGCGGATAGGAGCGGCGGGGGCAAGAACGGCGAAGGCGGTAGTGGCGGAGACGGCGGGGGTGGGGGTGACCCATCGGTCGTTGCGGTGGTAAGCGAAGTCGGAGATCGGGTTGGGGTTGTCATTGCCCGAGTGGAGCCGGGGCAGGGGTTTGCCGGCTTGGGGGCTTTGGCGGGGAACGAACTGGAATCGAACACGCTGTCAGCGACAGAGTTGGCGGGAATGCGGATGGGTCATTGCCGGGTTGTCGCTGCGAGTACGTTCGACTCGATTGCAGACTCACGGTGTGCTGCGTTTGTTGAGCAGCATCGGCCGGGGCGCGTGCTGCGGGTTCTGCCGGGCACCGCGGCTTTGGCGCGGCCAATGGCCATCGCGGGGGTGGATGCTTCGACGGTGAGCGATGAGACGGGGTTGGCGGCGGCAGCGCAACTTGCGGCAGAGGCCGAAGTGCCGAACATTCCGGCGTGGCGGCGGTCGGGTGGCTGGGTTCACAGGTTGCACGATGCGCACGTGCCCGGTGC
>JBGSRG010000291.1:0-1979 GCA_041737685.1 Phycisphaerales bacterium
GGCGGCGGGGGGGGCATCCGGGCTCCAGTCATCGCGCGTCGTTCGGGGGGGGCGGGGGGTGCGGCAGAATCGTATGTCGGGGTGCTTGCAAGCCCCGACCCGCAGGGTTCGTCAGATGTTCTCCTTCGGATGAACCCGTCCGCTTTGCGGGTACGCTGCACTGGCCTTGAACCCCGGAGCCGCCCGTGGCCGATCGCGTAAACCAAAGACCGTCTCGCCACTCAATCTCGATGCCCGTGTGGCTGCCGGGGCTTGCCCTGTTGCTGGCGCTCACGCTTCCGCACATTGCTCAGGGTGACTTTCGAACCGACACGGCCTGGTACGCCGCGATTGGTGTTCAGTCGTGGCGAGCCGAATCGTGGCTGGATTTTTGGTCACCCGAGGCCGAACCCGGATTCCCCTATTTCAACAAGCCGCCGCTGGCGCTGTGGATTCATGGGTTTTTGCTGCATGCGCTGGGCATTCAACTGTGGGTGGCTCGGATCGGCAGTGTTCTGGCGGCGGTTGTGGCGCTGTTGTGTTCGGTTCAGATCGCCAGGCTGACCTACTCAAGGCTCGGTGCTGCGGTATCAGGCTGTGTGCTGGCGACCACCTACGAGTTCTTTCGTCGAACGAAGGAAATCTCGCTTGATTTGTGGCACACCGCGTTCTTGTTCGCGGCGTTGTGGTGCATGGTGAGTGTGGCCGTTCGAGCCATAAGTCCTGATTCCGCCGCCGCAGTGCGCCGAAATTGGTTGTGGTGCGTGTGGTGGTGTGCGGGCGGGGCTTGTGTTGGTCTTGCGCTCATGTGCAAGCCGCTGCAGGGGTTGCTGGTGTTTCCGATCGTGGGTCTTTGGGGCGTGGTGGCGTTGCCGCGAGCATCTCGGCGGGTCTTTGCGGCGGGATTGGTGCTGGCGGTGTTGGCGGCGCTGGCGGTGGCTTTGCCGTGGCACGTTTCGATGGCCGCGATTCACGGCGGGGCCTTTGCGGATCGCTACTTTGGTGGCGAGATTGGCGAACGCCTGAAGGCCGCGATGGATGGTGGTGCGATGGCGCAGTTTGATGTGGAGCCGCAGCACTGGACGTTTTATCTGCGTCAGATAGTCAGTACCTATTGGCCGTGGCTGGTGGCGGTGATTGGCGCGGTGCGGCTGATGGTTGTGGAGCGGCGACGCGAGAAGCGTGAAGTCTTCTCGAAAGCCCGTGCGGTGATGGGCTTGGCGCTGATTTGGATCGTGATTTGGCTGGTTGCTCTGACGATTTTCCCGGATCGGCGTGATCGGTACGCGTTGGTGTTGTGGCCGGCGCTGGCGTTGGTCGCCGCGGCGGTTGTGGAGACAGAGTGGTTTGTGAACGATCGTGGCGGACGGACGCGAGAAGGGGTGGCGCGCGCTGTCAGGATTGTGCCGTGGTTTGCGGCGGTGGCGGGGGTGGTGTTTGCGATTGCGCCGGTGCGGGTGCAGCGCGGGGTTGATCCGCAGTGGCCGGTGTTGTTTGAGTCTTTGCGAAGTGAAGAGGTTCGCGACGAGACGATCTACGCTGGTGGCATTCATGGCAACATGAGTGCCCGGCTGTACTTAGAGTTTGGCTGGTGGCCGCGGGTTGTGGATGATGCGTCGCCGCCAGAGAGGGGGACGTTGCTGCTGTATCACAAGCGGGGTGTGCGAAGCCCCGGGCCGGGCGAGGCGACGGTTTTGCGGGAACGGGATTTGTGGATGACGCGGCTGGAGGGCACGGAGTGGAGGCCGACGGAGGGCAACGCGGCTTGGGAGTGAGTGTGCGAGTGTTTGCGTGGAGCGCGGGGTGGGCAAGGGCGGCTGAACGGCGAGCGAATGGTGGTGAGCGAGTCTCCCAATAGTGAGGTATGAGGATGAGCCAGAGCAAAGCCAAGAAGTGGGTGATGAGGGCGTGGGTGGTGGGGACGGCGGTGATGGCGCTGATGGTGTTGGGACCGGTGCAAGCCGGCGCTGGCAGCGAGCCGGACCGGGCCGCACCCGCGG
>JBGSRG010000324.1:0-14381 GCA_041737685.1 Phycisphaerales bacterium
GTGGAGGAGCAGCGTGAACTGGAAGACCGAGTTGCGAGGGGGGATATCGCCATGTTTCAAGAGATCAACCGAGTGGAACCTGTTATCCGAGCCATGCTCGAACGGTTCGAGCCGATTGAGCCGCCCATGCGCGTGCTGAACCGCGTGATGGAGCAGATCGGCGCTGTCGGCACGCGAGTCGAGAGCACGGAAGGGACGACCGAGCGAGCGACGACGACGACGGGCGCTGGCGGCGGCACCGGTGCCAGCGCGCATCGGTCGGCTTCGGAAGCGGTGCAGAGTTTCGCGGGTTCTGCGCTTCGACGGATGGGTGAGGGTCGCTGGCTGCCGACGGGTCTGCCCGGCGTGTGGAGCAAGGTGCTCTATCAATCGCGTGCGGAGAATCGCACCTCGATGCTTGTGAAGTGCGAGGCGGGCGCGTATATCCCGCATCACGATCACGAGGGGATCGAAGAGTTGCTGGTGCTTGAGGGCGATCTGGTTGTGGGTGGGCACAAGTTGCACGCGGGCGATTATGTTCGCACCGAGCCGGGGCAAGACCACGGCGACGCGCACAGCGACACGGGGTGTGTCTGCCTGTTCTTTACGAGTTACGGCGTGATGTCGAACCGGACCAAACTGGCGATGGCGGGGCTGGTGGTGAGGCGGTTGTTTGGTCGGCTGCGAGGCGGGGGCCACTAGACGGGCCGAACGCGGTCTTGGAACCTGTCGCCTACAACCTGAGCCATGAACACCACTTCTTTGGACTCGGCGGGTTTGGGCATGATTGGTTCGCTCTTGGACTATTCGGACTTCGGCAACGGCGTGGTTTTCAACGCCGCGACAGCGCTCGACGACGCCACTCTGGACAAGCCGCTGGAGATCGGGCCGGGGCCGGGCACGCTTCGCCGGATTCTCACGCACACCTGGGCTGGCGAGGGCACCTGGCTGAACCGCTGGCGCGGCGAGACCGAGGCCAAGTGGCCCGGTGAGTCAACGATGACTGAAGTGACGATCGCTGAGTTGTGGTCGCGCATGCAGAGCGTTCGCGCTGAGCGCGGGAAGTTTATCAGCGGCTTGAATGACCAAGCGCTGGCGCGGGAGCAGGTGTACCGCGACTCGCACGGCTCGCTGTTTACGGCCACGCTGTCCGACATGCTGCTGCAGGGAATCGTGCATTCGATCCACCATCGCGCGCAGGCGGCCAATGCGCTGCGACGTTTGGGCCATCCGTGCGGAGACCTGGATTACATGTATCACGCTCGGCGGAGTGTCTGAGATCATCGCCACGAGTGTTAGGAATCGGGGTGGATGAGATTGAACGCGAAGGCACGAACGACACGAAGGAAGCAGGAGTCGGATGGGATTGGGAGGGGGCTGGTGCGGGGCATGGTGCGGGGGCGGGTGGTTGTGTGTTTGGACCGAGGGGGTTGATCGCAAGGTCGTGGACGGCGCGAGCGATTGAGTCGCTTGCGTCGGCGGACTGCTGCCCAGCCATTCGCGGATGGGATGAATCGCGTGGCGATGGGACGAGCGGCGCGCCTGGGCCGGTGTTGAAGGGTGGATGGTCGCGCACGGGCGCGGGTGGGCGGGTGAGGCGTGTCAAGAGTTGGATGGACTTGCGGATGGACTCGGACCAGCGGATGAAGAGCTCGGGCCGGGTGAGGATGAGGTCGTGGGCGTGTTTGCGCATCTCCTCGACGTCGAGTTCCGCGCTGTGGATGAGTTGAGCGATGATCTGCACGCCGCGGGGCATGTAGTTGCACGCGGCGAGCGTGGTTTGTTGCACGCTGAGACGGCGCAGGGCTTCGAGTTGGCTTTGGAACTCTGGGTCGGTGGCGATGGCCAAGAGCTGAGAGATGGTGAGGTGGTGATGCAGCGCGATCTGTGGGAGCGTGCGGGTGCCGTCGCAGAACGCAAGCAAGAGCTTGTCGGTGAGCGTGTCTGGCGGGCGCGGGTTGGGGGTCGGCGGCAGGTCGCCGGGCTCGAGGTGGGGGTGTTCTTTGGGTGCGAGAAAGGCGAGCGGCTCGGTGGGCGGGAGGTGGGTTGGGGAAGGGGCCTGATGCGCTGGGCGATCAGAGGGAGAGCCGAAGGGTGTTCGCGGGAGGAGTGACACAGTTCGGATAATGTACGGATTGTTTGGGGGTTGTCAAGAGATTTGATTGGATTTTGGAAGGGTATCGCCCATTACCTTGGGGCACAAGGGTTTGCAGTGGTGGCCCGATGCCTTGGGCCTCGAGAGTCGAGGCGGGTGAGATTTAGGGCGATGGCGCGAGGCAAGCTCGCGACGGTTGAATCGGGAAGAGAGAGTTTGAACACGAAGTCGCGAAGGGCACGGAGGAAGAGCGGGAAGGTTTGACTCGACAAGTTGATGGGAACACGTTCGATCGTGAGTCGGGTTGGTTTATGGGTGTTTCAGGTGTCGAGGCGGGCGAGATTGAATGCGAAGGCGCAAGAGACGAGCGTCGATCGGCGCGGGCTACGCCGAAGCTGGCGAACTGCGATGTCGGAGCCGTCGGAGTCTGCCGCCGTGGGTTGCGCCGAAGCCGCACGCACGGACTCGTCGCCCGACGCGGTTGCACAGCGCATCGGATAGGTTGACGGGATTGACGGGGAGTACCGACCGCTCAGAGCCGCGGATCGGTGGCTCGGCTCCCCTTACTGCTCAGGCCAAGCCGACGCGGAGCGCGCGGAGATTCGCCGAGTTTGCGATCAGCACGGCTCCATCGGCTGAGCGTGATGGAATCAGCGCGGTCTGGCCTGTCGAGAGCGTTAACGGCGGGAACTGGTCGGACGTGGAGCGGAGGTCGCCCTCGCCTTCTAGGACCATGAGCATGAAGCAGCCGAAGCGCTCTGGGGCGCTGGCGGCGTGCACGGCCTTGTCGGTACTCGGCAGTCCGCTGGACTTTGGCGCTGCGGTGCCACACTTGTACCCGATGGTCAGCTCGTCGCCTTTGCGTGGTCGGGCCTCGTCGATGGTGTAGAAGGGCGTGGTGGCGAGCCGGCCGCAGAGTTGGTCTTTTGCCAGGCTTGTGGGCGAGGGCGGCGGTTCGGTGGCACGGTCGAGGGGAGTGTCGGCAAAGGTGCCGCAGGCCAGCGACTGCTCGATGTGCAACTCGCGACCCTCGCGGCCCCAGTCAAAGACGCGGAACGTGGTGTCGGAGGGGGTTTGCACCTCGGCGACGAGCACGCCTGCCCCCAGCGCGTGCATCGTGCCACTGGGGAGCGTGTGGCACTCGCCGGGGATAGCGGGGAGAGCGATCAGGTCGTCGGCGACGGTGCCGTCGTGGACGTGGGCGGCGAACTGAAGGCTGGAGACGCCGGGCTTGACGCCGATGTAGAGCATCGCGCCGGGCTCGGCGTCGACGATGTACCACGACTCGGTTTTGAGGTGGTAGGGGTTGGCGTGCGGCGTGCTGCTATTGGCTTTGAGAAAGGCACGGGATGGATGGATTTGGACGGAGAGGTTCTCGGAGGCGTCGAGGAACTTGATGAGGAGGGGGAAGCCGGTGCTGGCGGCCGTGGAAGTTGCGCCTGCGGGGAAGAGATCATCGCCCCAGAGCGTGAGGGCTTGGTTGAGGGTTTGGCCGGCGAGGGGGCCGTTGGCGATGATGGAACGGACGGCCCCGCCGCCAGCGCCAGAGGCGGAGGTGCTGGCCATATCGGCGAGTTCCCAGGACTCGCCGAAGGGATTGGAGGGGTGGGGCAGGTTCTTTCCTAGACGGGCGAGACGGCGACCGCCCCAAACTTTTTCGAGGAGGACGGGGCGGAAGAGGAGTGGGTATGGAGGGGGGACGGGTGATGGCATGAGGGAGGGTAAGGGGAGAGGCGATGCACGGGGTGCGGCTTCGGCGCTACCCCGTGCTGTGGAAGGGCACGCCTGCGGCGTGCAGAGGGTGTGCTGAGGGTCAGGCTTGCGGGGTAATGAGGGAGGCGGTACCTGTGCGTGTTCGTTGCCGCCTCCCTTTCCGCCCGCCATTCCGCATATCCTGTCTTCAACGTGGCCAAGCGGCGAATGCTCATTCTGGTTCGGTTTGCCCCCCCACCTGCTGCTACGCCGTCGGAGGCGGAGGATGTGTCCGACGACGAGCGGGACCGGATGTCTGACGGATCGTCGGACGAGACGGCGGTGGGTGCGGTGATCGATGCGTCGGGTGGCGGCGATGGCGTTGGCGGAAGCAGGAAGAAGTCGGAGGTCAAGACGGGCTCGCACTCGGCGGTGGGAGTGCCGGCGATGATTCCGCTGGGCACCTGCCGCGAGGTGGTGCGGACGTTTGAGTCGTTCAACATCTCGCCGGATGGTTCGGGCGGGGAGGGCTGGGGCGAGACCTATGGCATGGCGACGTTGTACGGGCCTGGCTGTGTGATTGAACTGCCGCACGCGGGGGAGCCGGACGGCGAGTTGACGCAAGCGATGGTCTCGGTGACGGATGAGGAGTTTGCGTGGCCGGTGTTGAGCCGTGCGTGCAAGGCGGGCGGGTGGAAACTGATGGATCCTGAGAGCGGTCGGACGTTTGGGTGAGCAAGGCATGAGGCAGTAGGTAAGGGGCACTCGGCAGTAGGTAAGAGGATCGAGAATCAAGGGTCAGTTGAGGAACAAGATGCCGCAAGAAACCAAGTCAGACGGATCGATCGCGACGCACCAGGCCAGCCCCGCGGGGTGGAAGGCGGATCTGGCCGACCCGGCGATGACGCTCGATGCGCTCGAGAAGGCCTTTGACTATCGGGGCGACGTGACGCTGAACCTGCGCAATGGCGGAGTTGTCAGCGGGTACATCTTTGATCGATCAAAGGGTCAGACGCTGGCTGATTCGCACGTGCGGATTCTGCCCTCCGATGGCTCTGCCCGGCAGACTGTGGGCTATGACCAGATTGCACAGATTGCCTTTAGCGACCGCGACCCCGCGGCGGGCAAGAGCTTTGATACGTGGGTGAAGCGGTACGTTGAGAAGAAACTCGCCGGGGAACAGGCGAACATCGAGAGCGAAGTGCTGGAGTGATCGGGCTGGACTCGACCGGCGGATCAAAGGAATGCAGAGAGAAAGTCAGGGGGCCACACGATGCCGACCTACGTCTACGAGATTCTGGACAAGAAGGGCGAGCCGACGGGCGAGACGTTTGAGACGGTGCAGTCGATGAAGGACGATGCGCTGACCAAGCAACCCGAGACGGGCAAGCCGTGCCGACGGGCGATCATCGCGCCGAACATCGCGGGGAACTGGTCGCCTTTGAAGGACAAGGGCAAACTGAGCAACCAGAACCTGGAACGACTGGGCTTTACGAAGTATGAGAAGAAGGGCAAGGGCTATATGGAGCGCACGGCGGGCAAGGCCGGGCCGCGGAGCATCTCGGCGGATGATTGAGCCTTTGGGCGGGCGAGGATGAGCGTGCTGGGGGCGGTTTGGGCGGGGGGTCCGATAACGAAATGGCGGCTGTGAAGAGCACCCGAAGGGGTGTCTCGTTCTCGGACGCTTCGTGGGGACCGATATCGTAAGTTGAGCAGTTTCGGTACTTTAGTGACAAGAAACTCTTGACCCCACGAACAGGGTGTGGTTTACTGAGCCTGGCTTCACGTTCGGTTTTTCCTAGATCGGGTTCGGCACGCGTGCGCACCGCGGGTCGAGCGGCCTTCTGGGAGTCCGGATCGTGGCGGTGTGTTTTCCTGTCGCGAGGGTGGGTGGGTTTTGTTGCCGGAGCCGAAAATGCAAGTGCGTTATGTTTCAGCGGTTGCGCGCGGCCTGGGGTGTTTGATCCCGGCGCTGCTGTTTGCGCAAGTTGCGCAAGCGGCGACCTTTACGGTCACCAACACCAATGCATCGGGTGCGGGATCGCTCTTGCAAGCGGTGATCGACTCCGAGAACGCTGCTGGCGCGGACACGATCGCGTTTGCGATTCCGGGCGCGGGTGTGAAGGTGATTGCGCTTACGGGCACCGGCCTGCCGCAGATCACGCAGCGTTTGACGATTGACGGCTGGAGCCAGGGTGGCGCAGCGTATAACGGCCCGCCGCTGATTGAGATGGATGGCGCGGCGACGACCAATGTGAATGGCCTAGATATCGCGGGCTCGGACTGCGTGGTGCGTGGTATGGCGATCGTGCGCTTCGGCATGTCGCTGCCGGCGCCGGGTCAAGGCTCGGGCATTCGGCTGCGGCCCACTGCGCAGCGCACGCTGATCTTTGGCAACAACATCGGCATCGGTGCCGATGGACAGTCGAACCGCGGCAACCGCAACGCCGGCATTCTGATCGATGCGGGCAGCGAGAACAACCGCATCGGCACCAACGGCGACGGCGCTCGCGACCCACTGGAGCGAAACCTGATCGGTGGCTCGCTGCGGTTCAGCGGCGTGTGGATTTTCAGCAGCAACAACATTGTCGCGGGCAACCATATCGGCGTGGGAGCGGACGGCCTGACTGCGATTCCCAACGCGTTTGACGGTGTGGCGATTCAGGATGGTGCGGCGAACAACCGGATTGGCTCGGACGGCAACTCGGCGAACGACGCCGCGGAACGGAATGTGATTTCGGGCAACGGCAGCCGCGGCGTGGGGCTCTCGAACGCTGGACCTGCGAACCGGATCAGCGGCAACTACATCGGTGTCGGTGCGGACGGGCAGACGCAGGTGGCCAACGCCGCCGCGGGTATCGCGAGCGCCGGTTCGCCCGGCGTGCTGATCGGTGTGGACGGCTCGAACGATGCGAACAACGCGTTTGAGCGGAACGTGATCGCGGGCAACGGGAGCAACGGCATCAATGTCAGCGGCGTAGCGTCGGTGGCGGTGGTGATCGCGGGCAACTATATCGGCGTGGGCGCCGATGGATCGACGGCGGTCCCCAACAATCGCACGGGCCTGGTGGTGCAGACGGGCGCTCGGCAGACGCGCGTGGGCACGAACGCCGACGGCGTGGTCGACGCGATTGAGTCCAACATCATCTCGGGCAACCGCGACGACGGCATCGCGATTCTGACGGCCCCCACAGAACTGACGCAGGTCTCGGGCAACGTGATCGGCCTTGCGGCCGATCGGACGACGCAGGTGCCGAATCAGCGGCACGGCGTGCTTGTTGAGAATGTGGACTCGCAGACCATCGGCTCAAATCTGGACACGCTGCGAGACGACGTTGAGGGCAACCTGATCGTCGCCAACGACGCGGGCGTGCGGGTGAACGACTCGACGCGGATTCTCATCGGCCGCAACACGATCAAGTCCAACACCGAGAACGGTGTGGAGGTTGTCGGCGCGAACGCGCTGGGCGTAGCGATTCTCTCGAACTCGATCGACGTGAACGGCCTGTTGGGCATTGATCTGGGCGACGATGGCGTTTCGCCCAATGACAGTCTTGACGCGGACATCGGCCCGAACGACCTGCAGAACTTCCCGGTGATCACGTCGCTGACTTTTGACGGCCAAGCGACGGCGACGCTGAACTCTCGCATCAACATGCGGTATGTGGTGGAGTTCTTTGCTTCGGCTTCGCCCGATATCTCGGGATTTGGTGAGGGCGAGGCCTTTCTTGGCTCGAACGTTGTGATGACCGACGGCACGGGAGCGGCCTCTGCCAGTTTGAGTTTCACGCCGATCGCGGGCAAGCCGTGGATCACGGCAACGGCGACGGAGGTGACGCTGACCGGTCCGCTGTTTGGCACCGGTGGTTCGATGCCGCCTGCGGGAACGTCAGAGTTCTCGCTCGCGGTGATCTTGCCGAACCAGCCGCCGGTGGCGGTGGACGATCTGTACGCTACTTCTGAGGACACCGTGCTTGCGGTGGCGGCGCTTCAGGGTGTGCTGAACAACGACGTGAACTCGATCAGCGGCCCGTTGACGGCGAACCTTGTGACGACCACTTCCAACGGCTCGCTCTCGCTGAATGCCAATGGTTCGTTCTCGTACACGCCGTCGTTGAACTTCAACGGGCAAGACTCGTTCACGTACCGGGCACGGAACACCGACAGTCAGGACTCGAACGTTGCCACGGTGAGGATCAACGTCACACCGCTGAACGACCTGCCGGTCGCGGTGAACGATGCATACTCGACCAACGAGGACACGGCGCTGGTGGTGGGCCAGGTGCCGGGCGTGCTGAGCAATGACTCTGACCCGGACAACGACCCGTTGACGGCGGTGCTGGCGACGAGCACTTCCAATGGTTCGCTGGTGTTGAACGCGAATGGCTCGTTCACCTACACGCCGTCGTTGAACTTCAACGGCATCGATACGTTCACGTATCGGGCCAGCGACGGGCAGGCGACCTCGAACCTGGCCACGGTGACCATCACGGTGAACCCGGTCAACGATCCGCCGCTGGCGGTGAATGACACTTATGTCATGTTTGCCAACACCACGCTGACGGTCAATCTGCCGGGCGTACTGGCGAACGACTCGGACCCCGAGGGCGACGCGATCATCGCGATGAACTTCTCGGCGGCGAGCGTGGGCGGTCTTTCGGCGATGGCCAACGGCGGGTTTGTGTATACCCCGCCGACCAACTTCACGGGCAACGCGACGTTTACGTACCGGGCGCAGGACACTTCGGGCGCGAACTCGAACACCGCGACGGTGACGATCACGGTGAACCCGAACCTTGACCCGCCGGTGCCAGCCAACGACGCGTACACCACCAACGAGGACACGCCGCTGATTGTGAACGCGGTCGCGGGCATTCTGGCCAATGACTTCAGCCCCGGCAATCTGCCGTTGACGGTGGTCTCGCCGACCACGACCAGCAACGGCGTGCTGGCGGTGAACCCCAACGGCTCGTTCATGTATGTTCCGACTCAGAACTTCAGCGGCACCAACACGTTCACGTATCGCGTCTCGAACGGTTCGCTGACGTCGATCAACACCGCGACGGTGACGATCACGGTGGTCTCGATCAATGACCCGCCGGTTGCTCGCTGCCAGGACGTGACGATCGATGCAAGGGTCTCGTGCCCGCCGAACTTCAACGTCACGCCGCAGCAGGTGGACAACGGATCTGACGACAAGGATCACCCGACGGCGAGTCTGACGCTGGCGCTTAGCCCGGTGGGGCCGTATCCGATCGGTGTCACGCGGGTGACGCTGACGGTGACCGATCCGCTGGGCGCGAGCGACTCGTGCCAGGCCAACATCACGGTCTTGGGCAATGACTGCAACGGCAACGGCATCCCCGACGCTTGCGAGATCTTCAACGGCACGATGGCCGACTGCAACAACGACGGCGTTCCGGACGACTGTCAGTGCTTCTGGGACAATGGTGCGGCTTCGCCCGCCGCGGACGTGATCAACGGCCAACTGTCGCATCTGGGCGGCGGAATCCCGCTGGGTGCTCGGGCGGCGGATGACTTCTATCTGTGTGAGGGCGAGGTTCACCGCGTCAGCGGGTTCTCGGGCCAACTCATCACCGACTCGATCTTGCTCAAAGCCAAACTGGACTTGTACGCCGATTGCGACGGCCAGCCAGGTGAGCTGCTGTACACGTTTGCCAACTCGACGGCGGTGGTGAACTCGACACTGCCGGGCGGCTTCCGGCTTGTCACATACTCGTTCAATCTCTGTGACCAAAAGATCTGGCTCTCGGGCGGCACGTACTGGGTCTCGCTGATGGGCAAGACCGACGGGCAGGGCACGGACAAGAGTTACTGGGCCAGCACCGAGCGCACGGACATTTTGGGCAGCGTGCCGTTCAAGGCGCTTGGAGTCAACCAAGGCCTGCCGTTCAACCAGTATGCCTTTGGACCGTGGGAGTCGATCGCCGAGTGCTGCATCGGCTGCACGGATTTGGCGTTCAAGGTGACGGGCGAGAGTTGCCCGCTGGTGTGGGATAACGGCCCGCCGGCGCTTGCTGGCAGTTGGGTGGATGACTCAACCGGCATCATTCAGAACTGGGCCTCGGGCTCGCCGTCGGGCGCCAATGGCTCGATTACTTCTCGAACGTTTGACAACTTTGTGATCAAGACGTGCGAGGACGTTGAGGTCTGCTTCATCGAGACTTACATCTGGACCGACTGCTCGCCGGTCAATGGCTTCGTTGAACTCTATGACAATGAGTGCCGCACGCCCGGGATTGTGCCTCTGGCGGGCCTTACGGCCAATGCATCGTCGGCGGTCTATCAGGGCGAGACGACGGTCATCGACGGACGGGTCTATCGCCTGTATCGATTGTTGTTCTGCGACCTTGATTGGACGCTTGAGCGTGGCACCACGTATTGGCTCTCGACCGGTGCGCGGCCGACAGGCTCTTTCAGCGAGCGGAGTTTCTTTGCCTACTCGTTCACGTGCAAACGGCCGTGCCAGATTCGGCTCAGCCCCGGCGAGCGGATCGACATTGCGCCGGTGCTGAGTCAGGACTGGATCGACACGGGCAAGGATTTCTCGTTCCTTATCGGCGCTCGCGTGGAGCAGCGGATGATTCAGGGTCCGAACGGCAACGGCTCGAGCACGCCGACCGTGTGCCCAGCGGACTTCAACAACGACGGGGTTGGCGATCTGCTGGACCTGTTGGGCTATCTGGACGTGTGGCTGCCCGGTTGCCCGTGATTGTTCCGCCGGACTGGATTCGGCGCGGGCGGTTTCGATTGGGTTGGGTTGGGTTGGGTTGGGGTGGGTTGGGTTGGGTTGGGTTGGGTTGGATTGGATTGGATTGGAGTGATCTTCAACGGCAAGCGGAGTGCTTGACGGGACTCAGGCCGCCCGGCGCATCAGCGTCGGGCGGCTTCGCTTTGGGCCGCGATCAGAGAGAGAATGCGGGCGACAGGAATCGAACCTGCAAAGCCTTGCGGCCACGGGAACCTAAATCCCGCGCGTCTGCCAGTTCCGCCACGCCCGCGAAGCATGCATCGTAGTGAAGCCGATCGGTCGGTATCATCCGATCAGTCGGCATCGCGTTTGAGAACAACTTGAAGAGGAGTCAGCATGGGCACCAGCAAAGGATTGCCGGGTTTGGCGGGGTGGGCACCGCCGCTGCTCAGGCTTGCAATCGGCGTGACGTTTGTTTGGGCGGGGCTGGGCAAGCTTCTGGCCACGGCGGAACTTCCGGCCTCAACGCGGCCGCTGCTGGTGGAGATGGGGGCGGTCTCGGCGAATCGGCCCGATTCGAGCATGGACCAGCGATCGTCTGGTGAGGCTGTGGGTGGGGATGAAGGCGGAGGCGAAGGCGATGGGCCGGCTCCGGGCAGCGGTGCCACGGGGCCTGGAGCAAGCGCTGGACGGGACAGCACGGCCTTGCCCAAGGCCGATGCCGAGGCTCTGTCGCCGCGAGATGCGGGCGAGACGCCGGTGAAGCCGCTGACGGAGCCCGAGGCCGTTGCACCGACGCCTGTGGCACAGGCTCGTGCCACGCCGAAGGCCGAGGTGCCACGGGGAGAAGAGGGCTTCGACGAATCCTCAACGGTGAGGGTGCGAAGAGTGTGGGGGCTTGGCGTTCGAGTACACGCGTCGGCACACCCGGTTGCGTCCGAGAATCAGGCGAATCCGTTGGCGATTTGGCCGGTGTGGATCGGATCGCCCGGTTGGTCAGCGTTCTGGGCGTGGTCGGTGGTGGCGGCGGAGGTGGTCTTTGGCCTGCTGCTGCTGGTCGGCTTGCTGAGCCGTGTGAGCGGCGTGGCGCTTGCGGGAGTGATGCTTGGGGCGGTGTGGCTCGATCAGATCGGGCCAGCACTGCAATCGGGGGATACCCGTTTGGGCTTCTTGCCGAACCATGACTTTTTTGATGTGAGAGCCTGGATGCCGATGTTGTGGCAGGTGTCGCTTCTGTGCGGCACACTTTCGATTGTGCTTCTGGGCGGTGGCCGTCTATCGGTTGATCGTTTGCTGTTTGGGACGAACTCTGGAGATGACGACGAACTGTGAGCGACGTACGCCCGCGATCTTGCCCGTTGATGCGGGCGAGACGGCTATCGACAGTGCGCTTTGTGATGTTGCTGATGACTTTGACACGCCGCACGTGATGGCGCCGGATCAGGTTGCGCTCATGGCCCAGCGGATTGTTCAGCGCGGCACGGGCCGAAGCGCCGAACGACAGCACACGAATCGACGGTTGCGGAATGCCAGTGCTGTGTCGTTGGTGGCGCACGCGGTCATGGGTGTTGCGGCGGCGACGATGGTGCTGTCGCAGCCAGAGGAGGTTGACCGTCGCGATGCGCTTTTGACGCTGGAACTTGCGGGGACGACGTCCGACCGACCGGCGACGGACGGGATTGAGTTGAGCAGGGACGATGCCGACGAGACGGTGACGATGGCGGATGAATTGCGTGTGCCAGCGGACCAAGCGGCGCTTGCTGAGGCTGAGAATGAGCGGGCGAGGGAGAGAGAGCACGGGCAGGAGGCTGGGCAAGAGACGGAACCGGTGCAGTTTGCTCGCGCCGACGTAGAGCCGTCGCGCAACCATTTGCAGAACGCCGATCCGATCGCGCCCATTCCTTCACTGGCGGGCTGGATCGCGGGCACACCCGTCGGGCACGCACGCTGGCCGTCGGCAGATTCGGCAGACCGGCGCGAGGCGCAGCCGACGTCGGGCAAGGCAAAGGTGCCGCAAGCGGACAACGGCGCGGCGACTTTGGCCAAGGGTGGCGGCGGCGGCGCTTCGTTCGCGGGTGCCTCAACCGAGTCGGCTCAGCACGTGGTCTATGTGGTTGATGCCTCTGGCCCGATGGTGACGAGCATGCCGATGGTGCTTGAGGAGTTGCTGCGGAGCGTGTGGCGGCTGAGCGATGCGCAGTCGTTCAACGTGGTGCTGTTTCGAGAGAGCCGATCGGGCTCGGAGGATCGATCGGAGCGGTTTGCGACTTCGCTCTTGCCCGCGACCGAGCAGAACAAGCGAGCGCTGGCCCGTTGGCTCTCGGGCACGCGTCCTGAGGGACGATCGAACCCGTTGACGGGGCTTGAACTGGGGCTGAGTTATGACGCGGACGTGGTTTTCCTCCTTTCTCGAAGCGTTGAGCGTTCGGCGGGGGGCGTGTGGGGCGACGGCTTGACGGCGACGATGGACCGACTGGAACGGCTGAACCCGACGGTGAAGGCCGATGGGCGTGCGGTGCAGATTCAGTCGATCGCGTTCTTGGAAGATGATCCGACGGGATTGCTGCGGGCCATCGCCGAGCAGCACGGCCCGCGAGACGGCTCGGGCTATCGGGTGGTTCGGGCGGCGGAGGATCTGGGCGATCCGCCCGTTCGCTGAGGCCCGATCGGGCTTATCCTCCGACCTTGGGCAAACTCAATCAACGCATCCCGAACTGGGCCAAGCCCGTGCTGGGTCTGCCGATCTACGGCGCGATTCGCGCGTCGATCGCCGCGCTGGGCACGGGAGATCTTGAGTCGAACGTGGCGCGGGCGCGGGCGCTGGGGCGGTTTTATGCACGGCTTGAGCGCAAGCGATTTGACCGCACGGTCGAGACGCTGCGCGTTGCGTTTCCTGAGAAGCCCGACGAGGAACTGCGGCTGCACGCGACGCAGGCCTATGAGCACTTGTTTACGCTGGCGGTGGAGATGGCGTATGCGCCCCGCTTGCTGACGCCCGATTCGTGGTCGTCGTATGTGCGGCTGGGCAATCTGAGCGATGCGCTCAAGCAGTTGCTGTCGGGCGGGGCGTGCGTGCTGATCACGGGTCATTGCGGCAACTGGGAGTTGCTGGGCTCGACGCTGGCGCTGCTGGGCTTTCCGATGCACGCGCTCTATCGGCCGCTGGACCTGGCCCCCTTGGACCGCTGGGCCAGATCATCGCGGCAACGGCGCGGGCTGATGCTGGTGGACAAGTTTGGAGCGGCACGGCAGATGCCCGAACTGATGCGAACGGGCGCAAAGGTGGGCGTGATCGCCGATCAGAACGCGGGCGACCGCGGGCTGTTTGTGCCATTCTTTGGGCGGTTGGCCAGCACGTACAAGTCGATCGGGTTCATGGCGTTGCAGCACAACGTGCCGATCATCTGCGGGCAGGCGCGACGGCTGGTTTGGCCGCGCGACGAGATGGGCCGCGCGGAGGGCTGGGACGAGGTTGAGACGACGCACACGATGGGCTTTGCCGATTGGACGGGCGAACCGTTCCGATATCGCGTTGACGTGCTGGACGTGATCCGACCGGAAGAATGGGCTGGACAGCCGGACGAACTGTTCTACATCTCTGCGCGGTATCGACGAGCGCTTGAAGAGATGGTTCGCGCTGCGCCCGAGCAGAATTTGTGGCTGCACCGGTATTGGAAGAGCCGGCCGCGGCACGAACGGCTGAACCGGCCGTTTCCGAGCGAGATGCGCGACAAACTGCAGGCCCTGCCGTGGATGACGCCGGAAGAACTGGCCCGGATCGAAGACTGGAGCGCCCGTGATACGCACGCGATCGCGGCGGGGCAGAAGATTGTCTAGGAAGGGAGGGTGGTGGCGCGGAGAGGGAGAGGGCGTGCGGGGTGCGGGAATGTGGCGCGGGCGTGC
>JBGSRG010000331.1:0-4789 GCA_041737685.1 Phycisphaerales bacterium
CCGAACGCGGCGGCGGCGGTAGCAGCAGCAGCGACGGCAGCAACGCCAACGCCAGCCCCGCCGCCAACACCGCCGGCACCACCGACCTCATCTCCATCATCGAGTCGCGCCTCGACCGCCAGAGTTTCCAACAACACCACTGGGAAGGCACTTTCAGCGACTATCTCACGATCGCCCTGCAACGACCCGCCGTCATCCGCAACGCCTACCAGCGCATGTACGACGCAGTCGTCTCCTACGGCTTCGAGAAGTACACCGTCTTCAAGAAGGAGTGTGTCCGCTACCACTTCTTCAGCGACCCCATCGACAACGGCGCCGACGGAATCTTCGGGCTTGATTTCGCCCTCATGCAACTCGTCGACTTCCTCCGCGCCGCCGCCGAGGGCTACGGCACCGACAAACGCATCCTCCTCTTGCACGGCCCCGTCGGGTCCAGCAAGAGCACCATCGCACGCCTTATGAAAAAGGGCATCGAGGCCTACTCCCGCACCGACGCCGGCGCCCTCTATTCCTTCAGTTGGATGCTCGACGAAAGCTGTGGCCCAGGCGACGACACTTCCGGCCTTCAGGAGTTTGCCTGCCCCATGCACGAAGAGCCTCTGCTGCTCGTGCCCAAAGAGGCCCGCACCGACATCCTCTCCCGCCTTAACGCAAACTGCACCACCCCACACCGCTCCGGCCAACTCCGCGTCCAAGGTGAACTCTGCCCCTTCTGCCGCAGGGTCTACGCCGACCTCATGCGCCACTACGCCGGCGACTGGAAAGAGGTCATGAAGCACGTCCGCGTGCGCCGCATCATCCTCAGCGAGAAAGACCGTGTCGGCATCGGCACCTTCCAGCCCAAGGACGAAAAGAACCAGGATTCCACCGAACTCACCGGCGACATCAACTACCGCAAAATCGCACTCTTCGGCTCTGATTCTGACCCGCGAGCCTTCAACTTCGACGGCGAACTCAACATCGCCAACCGCGGCGTCTGCGAGTTCATCGAGGTGCTCAAGCTCGACGTCGCCTTCCTCTACGACCTCCTGGGCGCAAGCCAGGAACACCTCATCAAGCCCAAGAAGTTCGCCCAGACCCACATCGACGAGGTCATCATCGGGCACACCAACGAGCCAGAGTACAAGCGACTCCAGAACAACGAGATGATGGAGGCCTTCCGAGACCGCACCATCAAGATCGACGTCCCCTACAACATCCGCCTCGACGACGAGATCCGAATCTATCAGAAAGACTACGGACCCGAGCGCATCAAGGGCATCCACATCGCCCCGCACACCCTCGAGGTCGCCGCGATGTGGGCCGTGCTCAGCCGGCTCGAAGCCCCAAAGAAGTCCGGCCTCAGCCTGCTCCAGAAACTCAAACTCTACAACGGCAAGGCCATCCCCGGCTACACCGAAGACTCCATCCGCGAACTCAAGGAAGAGGCCGTGCGCGAGGGCATGCAGGGCATCAGCCCGCGCTATGTGCAGGACAAGATCTCCAACACCCTCGTCAGCCGCCAGGCCGTCGAAGAAAAATGCATCAACCCCTTCATGGTGCTCAACGAACTCGAGGCCGGCATCGGCCACCACTCGCTCATCAACGACGAAGAGATGAAGAAGCGCTACCGCGAACTGCTCTCGGTCGTCAAAGAAGAGTACGAGGACATCATCAAGGCAGAGGTGCAGCGCGCCATCAGCGCTGACGAAGACGCCATCAAACGCCTCTGCCAGAACTACATCGAAAACGTCCGCGCCTACACCCAGCACGAGCGCGTCAAAAATCGCTACACCGGCAAGGACGACGAACCGGACGAGCGACTCATGCGGTCGATCGAAGAGAAGATCGACATCCCCGAGAGCCGCAAAGACGACTTCCGCCAGGAGATCATGAACTACATCGGAGCCCTTTCGCTCGACGGCAAAAAGTTCGAGTACAACACCAACGCCCGGCTCTACAAGGCGCTCGAACTCAAACTCTTCGAGGACCAGCGAGACACCATCAAACTTAAGAACCTCGTCTCCAGCGTCGTCGACGACGAAACCCAGCAGAAAATCGACATCGTCAAGCAGCGCCTCATCAAACAGTTCGGCTACAACCAGACCAGCGCCACCGACGTGCTCAACTACGTCGCCAGCATCTTCGCCCGAGGCGACGCCAAGAGCAAGTAATCGCTGCTTCCTACAATGCGCGGCATGGACCGATCGACGCCAAACACCGGCCGCGCCAAAGGCTCGTCCGAGCCGCTCGTCATCGCTGCGGCCGCTGCTGATGCATCCGTCACCGCCGATGCCGCCGCTCCCGCCCCCGCTCCCGCTGACACGGGCATCGATCACGCTCCGATCCCGCAAGTCTCGATCCCACAAGAATGGCTCGAAGAGTTCGAGGCCGCCGCACGCAGGCCGTTGGCGCTGCGGATGCGCTACGCCTTTATCAAAACCTACAAGCCCGTGCTCGACGACGCAAAGTTCCGATCGTTCGAAACGATGCAAGACTACCGCGCTTGGTGCGAGCGCGAACTCCCGGAGTGGCTTGGCTATGGCAGGGTTTGAGTACAAACAGGCCGAGGAAGTCCGAGACGCCTTCGCGCGGCACGCGTGCCGCTATCTCTTCCTCGGTAAGTCGGGGGCCATCCTGCTCGGGTTCCCCGATACCACGCAGGACACCGACGTGTTCACCGAGAAGTCGCCGCAGAACGGCGCTCGTCTGGTTGCTGCGCTCCTCGAACTCGGGTTCGACCTGACGGCGGACCAACGCAACGAAGTGCTTCGATGTAAAGACTTTGTACAACTGCGCAGCGGTCCATTCGACATGGACCTCGTCTTTGCGCCCGCGACGGGATCGAGAGCTTTCAACACGCATGGGATCGGCGTTCAGACGTCCAGGGATTCCCGGTCTGCAGCATCGAAGATATCATTGCGAGCAAACAGGCGGCGAATCGAACGAAAGACAGAGAGTCGCTCCCGCGTCTCATCGCCTTCAGCGAGTACCTGAAAGGCAATCAGAATCGGTGACCCGGTTCTCACCCCCTGAGCTGTTGTTCTCTCGTCCCAGACTTTCTGCAATCGCTCGAGTTCCTATGGAACCGCCGCCGCAACCCGCTGCAAGCGGTGAGTCATTCGCGCTGTGTCCGCAACGAACGCACCACGAACGCTGTCGCGCCGATGTCCGAACATGCTTTCTCTACCCGCCGAAGCACCCCGCCCAACGCTCACTCGCCTGTTCCGTGTGCCACAAGCGACTTGCTCATGATCGCGCTCTGATAGTTCGCGTTCGGCCACACAAACCGGCTCACCGCGCGATACCCGTGCCGCGAATACATCGCCACTAGCCACTCCGCAGGCTCCGGCGTTGACAACGCCAGTTCGCTCGCACCGGTCTCCAATCCCCGCCTCTCGACATGCGTCATCAGTTCAACACCGATCCCCTTGCCCTGATACTCCGGCTCCACCGCAAACTGCGAAAAACTCGCCACGCCCCCCGCAGGCCGTGAAAACCACGGCACCCCGGGCCACGCCCGCATCGTCTGCACAGGCGACTTGAACATGATCGTGCCGACAATCTTGCCCATGTACGTCGCCACCGTGCACTCGCCGTCGGCGATCCGCCTTCGCGTCACCTCTTCGGGCTGAAAGGCTGCCAGCGTGTGCAGCCCGCGATCGGCGTGCTGCTGATAAGCGCGATGCAACAACGCCGTCAGGTGCGCAAGCGAATCTTCCGGCTCAATCAGCCGGACACGCACGCGCTTCGCCAATCGCTCAGTGGCCTGCTCCATCGCCGCTCAGTTTATGCGCCCCGCCCCTCCGCTGTTCGTGGGCTTCGCTCGCCCACGCCGGTAGCATCGGCCATGCACGAGCCGAACTCCCCCCAGCCCGACTTCCCACAGTCCGACCCATCCGATCACGAGTCCCACCGCCGCGCTGTCGCCAAACGCGTACCAAGCCCAATCCAACCGCTCGCCTCCCACGGCACGCTCAGCCTGCGCGTCCGCTACTGCGAGTGCGACCCCATGGGCGTCGCCCATCACGCCGCCTATCTGCCCTGGCTTGAAATGGCCCGCACCGAAATGCTCCGCAGTGCTGGCGTCACCTACGCCCAACTCGAAGCCGCCGGCGTCTTCCTCGTCATCGTCAAGGTCGAAGCGTCCTACAAGTCGCCCGCCTTCTACGACGACCTCGTCGAGATTCGCACAAGGGTTGTCGCATCCGGCTCGCGCGTCAAAGTTCGGCACGAGTATGAGGTGGTCCGCCTTCAAGCCGCCGCCACCGACCCAGAGAACGGCACCACCAAGAATCCCGGCACCATCTCGCCCGCACGCACGCCCACCGCGGGCGACGTGCTGCTCACCGCACAAACACTCCTGGCCAGCATCGACCGCACCGGCCGACCCACCGCTCTGCCCGATTGGCTGGTGCCGTCGGTCTGATCAATCTCCTTTCATTGGCCTGTTCACCTCGCACCTTCCTCCTCGCAACCCCGCTCATGCCACCCCCTGTTTCGGAAGTCGACAACCCTGAAGCCTTGCGACCCGATCAGTTGACGTGGGTAACGAACCACAAGCTCAAAGCTAAACGTTTTCCACCCCGTTCCCAGATCGTGCAATACCGCAACGCGCCCGACGTTGATCTTTGCGAACCGGTCCGCGGCCGCTGTGTTGGCGGGCCACACCCAAAGTTGTGATTCGGATCGGCAAGACACAGGCAACAAGAGAAGCAAAGGAGTGACCTATGTCACTAGGCAAAGCAGTTCGCGCGTTGGCGTTGTGTGGTGTGATGGCGGCAGGACTCTCGGGCGGTGCCGCGCTGGC